>JBIKKL010000073.1:0-12090 GCA_044360365.1 Burkholderiales bacterium
CGCCACGATGCGTGCGAGGGCGGTGCGCGGCGTACTGCGCCAGCGGGCAAACTCGCCTGCGCACAGGCGATTGGGCAAATCGACGAATCGCGATCGAAGCAGCTCGTCGAACGAAGGTGTTGCCTGGAACCAGGTCTTGTTTCTTTCCCGGGCGGCAGCTGGATCCAGGAGTGCATCGCCGAACCAGAGGTCGAGCAACGCGTGGGCACGAACATCGTCCGTCATGGGGAATCCCTTCAGGGCCTGAACACACGCCGCCCGGAGCGAGGAGGCACTGTCTGCACATGGCACCATCCCGGCGTCGCGTCGGGGTGCTCGAGCCACAGTCCGAGGGCTTCCAGTCGGACGATATTGTTCATGCACCATGTGTCGAGCGCGCCATCCTCGTCTGCGAGATCGATCGCCTGACAAGTCAGGTGCCGGCTACGTGGTGACGCGTTCGCAATGGCAGCGTTGATCGAGCGAGGGCGCCAGCCGGAATTTACCCGAACGTGTGTCCTGCTGGTCAGACGAAGCAATTCGTTGGCGCGCGCGACGATCACGCGTGCGTTCGTGTGGAGTGTCTCGTCGAGTTCCTCGGCGTGCGTGACATCTCGCCCCATGAAGTAGTCGGCCAAGGTCAGGTTTGAGCCCATCAGCTGCGAGGCGCTTCGACATTCTCCAGCAGGGCGCTGATCACTGCGTCCGAATCCTGCCCTTCGATCTGCAGCTCGGGGGAGGGCGTCAGCCGGTGCCGCAGCGCGGGCAGGGCCATCTGCTTGACGTCGTCCGGCGTCACGTGGTCGCGGCCGGCAAGCAGCGCAGCGGCCCTCGCCGCGCGGATGAGCGCGATGGCGCCTCGCGGTCCGGCGCCCATCGCAATGCCGCTCCAGCCCCGGGTGGTGCGAACGATTCGAACCGCATAGTCGAGGACTTGATCGGCAACCGTCAGGCTTGCCGCGACGCGCTGAAGCGCAACGATGGTGTTCGACGTCGCAATATGCCCGATCGCAGCTACATTGAGACGATCACCAAGTTGCTGATGCGTGACCTGTCGAACGAGTGCGACCTCGTCGTTGTGCTCCGGATAGTCGATTCTGATCTTCAGGAGAAAGCGATCGAGCTGTGCTTCCGGCAGCGGATAGGTGCCCTCCTGCTCGATGGGATTCTGCGTGGCGAGCACCATGAACGGGGGCTGCAGCGCGTGGGCCTCGCCCTCGATCGTAACCTGGCCTTCCTGCATGACTTCGAGCAGCGCAGCCTGGGTCTTCGCAGGTGCGCGATTGATTTCGTCGGCCAACAGGAGATTGGTGAAGATCGGGCCGCGCCGAGCGACGAAGCGCTGCGCGGCCTGGTCGTACAGGGTGTGTCCCGTGATGTCGGAAGGCATGAGATCCGGCGTGAACTGAATGCGTGCCGAGCGGCCGTCGAAGGTGCGCGCGAGCGCCTGCACGAGCAGCGTCTTGCCGAGGCCGGGCACGCCCTCGATCAGGACATGCCCTGCCGCGACCAGTGCGGCCAGCAAGTGGTCGATCACGTCATCCTGGCCGATGAGTGCCTTCTTGATCTGCGCCTTCAGTGCAGAGAGGACATCGATTGCTTGGCGGACGGCTTCGGGGGAGTCGGGTGTGGTCATGATGGGGTGAGACACTAAGAACGCGATTCGGTGCGAGCGCCGATACTTGCGTGAATACTAGCAAGGGTGTCGATGGCCTGCACGAATTCGCGGGCGCTGCGCACGTCAGTATCGAACGCACCGGCAATGGATGCGGCGTCCAGGCCGGTGCGCTTTGCGAGTTCGTGCCAACGCCCGGGGACAGGCATCTGCGCGATTCGCGGATGCATGAGCGCAATCTGACGGCTCGCGATCTCCCGAGCGGCGCTCAGCAGGCCGTCGCGTCCACCGTGAGTCCAGCGGAATCGACCGGCCGCGAGGATGTGCTCTCGCAACTGGCGACGGGCGACCTGCGCTTGCGGCATGATGGGACCAAAGCGCGGCAAGGCGCGCGCCAGTCCGAGCAGAAGCAAAACGGCGGCTGCGCCAAGCGTTGGCAGCGCATGTTCGCCGAGCCAGCCCCAAAGCGGCAACGCCTGCGGAACTCTAAGTACGGCCAGCTCGCGTACGACGGGGGTAAAGCCGAGTATCCGACGCAGCAGCTCTGCGTTGTCGTGTTGGCCGATCGATCGGTTGTGAAATCGACGGGGCATCCCTGTGACGACAGTCAGTCGGCCGGCGCCGATCGGTATGCTGGCGACGCTTGGACCCGCATCGTCCGACGCCACGATGTCGGGAGTATGCTTGTCGAATTTCAAATCGGGTCCGACCGCGCGTGATACGACGATGGGGTCGGACCAACCCGTCAAGACCAGATCCTGCGTCGGTTCTTTCGGGGCTGTCTTCGGTACGGTCCGTGTGATGCCGTAGCGGTCGAGCACGGTGTCGATTTCGCGCTCGGGTTCAGGCTCGACAATCGCATGACCACCTTTGTGAATCCAACGCTCGAGTGCCCGCAGTGTTTCCGGGGTGAGCCCGGTGCGTTGATTCGGCAGCAGCACCGCACCCTGCGGATTCAGTTCGCCGAGACTCCGGTTCCCGGTCACGAATCTGGTTTCTATGCTCAGCCGTTCGGCGAAGCGCATCGCGGCCAGATACGGATTGGCACGCGCCGCGGCTGTGGGGCCGACCCAGACCTTGGTGGAAACCTGCTCGTAGTTCGTCAGAAACCAGGCCCCGCCTAGCGCAAGTACGACGACTACGAGTCCGGCGACATACCAGCGATGCTTCATGGGTTCCTGCGAACCGGCAAGCGGAAGTGTTGGGCCCAGTCGGCACATAGCGTGCGTATGCTCGTCGAATCGGGCGAGCGTCCCGCGTACGCTGCCTGCGACCAGGCGCCGACGAGGTGGGCGAAGTACGCTGCGAGATCCGCATCCCGCGTCGTGCGAACGCGGCGCAGGCAATCCCCTTCGGTGTCGCCGTTCTCGATGGCGAGGCCGTCGCGATGGATGAGCGTCGCCAATGCGCCCCGATAGAGCAGGCTCAAGGCCGAACGCGGGTCGTGTGTCGCCAAACTGGCTGCAAGTTCGGCGATATTGTCCGGCAACGATTCAGGCCGGACATCCAGACCGAAGAGCGTCTGCGGTGCATGGTGCTCGGTCTTTGGACGCGGCTCGGCAGACGACCAATGCCTCAGGGTACGCACGAGGTAGATCAGGATCAAAGCCAGCGCAACGCCCAGGATCAGGTAGGCGGCTACGCGGCTCAGCTGTGAAAGCGCTTCGGCAAGACTTGTCAGCAGATCCATGAAGAACGGACGCGATGAGGTCGTGTTTTTCTGCGGCGCTTCGTGCCGTGATCTCCACACGCGCTTTTCCTGGAACTCCTGAAAATCGGGATCGGCAAGCACCTCGCGGATCACGGTGCGCGAATCGCTGGCGGATTCGGCGGCTCCCGCTGATGGCGACATGGCCCCGAGCATGCATACGAGTGCTGTTCCAACGAGCGTCACCGCGAGAATCCTGGAACCGGCTTCCGGCTCGTGCTGCATGCGTCGAAACGCGAGTTCGAGGTCCCATGCTTCGATTGCCGTCCGGCGGTTGAGGTAGAGGGCAAAGCCGCTTGCGACGTAGAGCGGTTCGATGGCGCAGACGGCAAGGAAATAGAAGAGGTTTCGCAGATGCGCCGACACGCCGTCGTCGCCGATCCCGATCATCGTCGCGAACCACGATTCGCCCGTGCTGCCCGAGGCCATGCCTGCAGGCATGATCAGGTCGCGGCTCGTATTGAGCGACAGGACCAGAACGATCTCGAAGGCCATGCACGCGTAGAGCAGGCCGGTTGCTTGGCCCGCCGCGCGTCGGCCGAGGAGCCGCTCACGTGCGCGTGCGACGGTTCCGACCTGCCCTTCCAACTGTCGGACCGGAAGATTGAACGAGCGCACGGGATCGAGTCTTCGCCAGGTCAATGCGCCGAGAAATCCGCTCGATCGGACAAGTGTTGCGAGACCGGCCAGGGTGGCCCGCACGCCGGGCGGGGCACCGAAAACGGCTTGGGACAACACATGAAGGACAACCCGGTCATAGAGCGGCTTTAGCCACCAGAGAAGAATCAGCGCGATCCACGGTGAATTGATGAAAACCAGCTGCAACGCAAGGAATATGGGCAACACGATGGCGAGCCAGGCCGAATAGACCGGACGCCACCAGGCACGCAGCATCACGGTCCCGAGATCGATCGCCTCCCAGGGCTCGCGCATTCGAAGCGTGATGGCGATGTGATCAAGGCGCACGGTTACGGCCCGCCAACCCGAAGTAAGCAGCAATCAGGATCCACAGCATCACGCCAACGCCATACTTTACCTGGACCGGGACGCCGGCAAGCGGCGACCAGAATGCTTCGACGAATGCCGCGAGGGTCAGCAATGCGCCGGCGCCATACACGAGCGGAACGGCCGCGCGTGCATTGGTGCGTAGCGCGGCAACCCGTGTCGCGCGGCCGGGGAAAAGCAGCGCTGCGCCGAGCATCAGGCCGCCTGCGCCCATGAGTACGATGCCGGTCAGCTCGAATGCGCTATGACCGGAGACGAACGAGAGAAAGGTCGACCCTCTTCCTGATCCGATCAAATAGCCCGCCGTGGCGCCGATGATCACGCCATTGCTCGTCAGGAAGAATACGCTTCCCAGGCCAAGCAGCAGGCCGCCGGCGAAGGTTTGGAAGCCGATGCGTATGTTGTTCCAGATGTAATGCCCGAACATGTAGGCGTCGATCGACGCTGCGCGTCCGGTCTGGTGCGATTTTGCGTCGTACATCCGTTCGTATGCCGAGATCTGCTCGGCGGGCATGATCATGTGCGCGATGTCGCCGTCGGCCTGTGTCAATGCACCGAGCAGAAACAACGGGCCGAAGAAGAGCACGAACGACAATGCGACGACATGCCAGTGCGTTCGTACCGCCCTCGCGAAGTCCGCGGTGAAGAATCGCAGTACGGCAGGCCCAGCTTCGGGATGGGAACCATACATGAACTGGTGAGCACGGATGACGAGGCGGTTGAGGCGTTCGACCAGCGCGGGACTGTACTGCCGATCTCGCGCGAGCGCGAGATGCTGACACAATGTCCGGTAGCGATGAGGCAGATCGCTTTCGCCGAAGGGGGGCGTGCGTGGGTCGGCGCGTCGCTTCGAGGCATTGCAGTCGAGCCATTGCTCGAACTCTTGCCATTGCCTGCCGTGCAGTTCCTGGAAGCGCTGTTGGTTCACTTGCGCGAACCGCTCAAATGGTTCGCTATCTGCACCAACCGTTCGGTCGCGTGCTCCGGCGCTGCACCAGTGATCGGCGCTGCGAGTTCGGCGACTTCGCTTGCTCGTTCCGGAGTAAGGCTGGGCATTCGCTCAGCGAAGTCCAGGACGGCGCGCTGCTCGAAGAGCGTGAGGGGGCGCCGTGGTGGCGAGGGTGGCGCCTGAGGGATGGTCGCGTCGCGAAGGAGTGGCGGTCGGTAGACTACGACCGTGCCGGCCGCGATGTCCCCCAGGCGCTTGAAGTCGCGGCTCAGGAGCGTTGCGGCCAGTCCGAAGCCGTAGGCGACGGGAAGAAAGTCGACGGCCCGCAGAAGATTGCGCACCAACGCTGCAGGCCACCCGATCGGCGTGCCATCATCGTGAAGCACCATGAGGCCCAGCACCTTTTTGCCGGGTGTGGAGCCGTCGGCCCACACCTCGAACGCAGCCGGGACCAGCCATTCGAGCAGGAACGCGATGATGAGAATGAGCCCCCAGCCGAATCGGCCCAGCATGCCGAGAATCCAGCCGGCAATGATCAGGACGATGAACCGCAGCAACAGATCGCAGGCCCAGGCGAGCGCACGCGGGACCGGACCGGCCAGATGCAAGCGCAGTTCGATACCCTCGGGCGTCGGCACGGCGCGCGTCGTGTCCAGGGAAGAGAATTGCCTCCCGCGCGCGAATTCCTGCGTGCGCTGTTCGAGGGCGGGGGCGAGTTGCTCGGCGGCACGGTTCACGACTGAAGAAAGATGTCCTTGTACGCAGCGTACACCGAGCCTGCGAGTACCGGCATGAGGATGAGCCAGCCCAGCCCGAGCGGCATGGTCGCGATCATCGCCAGGATGAAGGCGATCACCCCGTAGACGAGGAAGGCCAGCCAGTTTTTAAGACACCCCCGAAAGCTTGTCTTCATCGCGTCGATGGCCGGGATATCGTGCAAGGTCGACAGTGCCGGGGCGAACCATACCGCCATGCCGAGGGGAATCAGGATGACGCCGATCAGCAGCAGGGCGAGGATCACGGAGGTGGCCGCCATTTCTGCCTGCAAGGTGCCCGTAAGAACACCGAATATGCTGCCTCCGATGGTCAGGCCGACCGTGACGATCGTCAGGAAAATCCCTGCAAGATAGAGCGCCCCGATCGTTACGAGCGGCTGGAGGTGATGCCGTGTGCCAGAAATCAAGTACATGATCGTGAGGTCTTGTCCTCGGTCCATGTCCCGACATCCGAGCATCAGACCTCCGGCGATAAGCACGGTGAGCAGACTGGTAGCGAGCTGACCGATGATCGGGACCGTGCTCAGGATGCCGATGGCAACGAAGGTGAGCACGCAAATTGCAACCCAGACGAGCGGTGCCTGCCGGAACAGCTGCCAGCCTTCGCCGAGCCAGGCAAGACCCCGGCCGATATCCACGACGTTCGGTTCCGCGGCGAGGTTGCCGTCCGCCACGGATTCTTCGAGGACGGCAGCCTGTGGTGCGCGGTACGGGTTGATCTCGGCCATCTGCATTGACTCCGGGTGGGGCGCGCATGCGGCGCCTGTTTGAATGCTAAAGGAAGCGTTCTACGCGGGGCAATCGAGGTATCGCATTCACCTCGAATCACGCGCGGGACCGCTCGCATCGAAGCCACACAGCACGACGCGATTCTTCGGAACGAAAAAAAGCGCGGGAGGGGATCCCGCGCTTCAAGCCCCTAGAGGAGGAGGATTCTAGGGGAGGAGGAGATGGTTTCGGTTATGCCCGCACGCTGGGCTTGAGCGACATGGCTCCGGCAATTCGCCTGACCGCACCTGCGATGGCGTCGAATACTTCGACGGCGTCCGAGGCGACCTGCATTGCGCTCACGGCGTGTTGGCGCTGCGACGGGGTGAGGTTGAGCTCGTTAAGTCTTGCTTCAAGGTTGAATTCTTCGATTTGCTTGCCGTTACTCATGAGCCGCTCCAAATGTGTGATTGACGTAACCGTTTCGACTCGTGTTGCTAACCCTGTTTACGACACGCACGCGTCGGGCTACAGTGCAATTGACTGCCGCAAGATCATTTTGTTGCGGCGCAACGGGTGACTTGTTATCATTGCTCAGGTTAGTTTTGCTAACTCGAGGTCGGCTTGAGCAAACCGTTGCCCCCGCTAAACTCGCTGCGTTCCTTCGAGTCGGCCGCCCGCCACTTGAGCTTTCGTAAGGCTGCCGAGGAGTTGCATGTCACCCCGGCGGCCATCAGCCACCAGTTGAAGGCCCTCGAGGAATACCTGGGTGTCAAACTTTTTCGACGCAGCAATCGCCGGGTCGAGCTCACGCCGGTGGCTCAGGCGGCGGCCGAACATCTTCATGCGGGCTTCCGGGCGATCGTCGATGCCGTCGAGCATCTGAGAGCGGGCGATCGAAGCAATCTGCTGACGGTGAGCGCAGCGCCGTCCTTCGCTGGCAAATGGCTGATGCCGCGCCTTTACCGATTCGTGAGCAGGCACCCCGAGATCGATGTACGGCTCTCCGCTCGCATGCGATCCACGCGCCCCGAAGCCCGGGGAGCCCCGCTTCGTCGCGACGTCAACGACAGTTCGCTCGACGAGTCCGATGTGGCCATTCGATTCGGTGACGGGGATTTCCCGGACATGGACGCCCGACTGCTCCTGCGGCTCGACGTCGCGCCGATGTTGAGTCCTCGACTGGCAAACGCAGGGCCGCCGCTCGCCACGCCGTCGGATCTCAGGCACTTTCCCTTGCTGCACGACGATACCGCCTATTTTCGTTCGGGAAGACTCAATTGGGACTGTTGGCTGCAGGCGGTCGATGCCTCGGGTGTGGACACTACGCGGGGGGTGCACTTCAGTCATGCGAATCTCGCCATCGATGCGGCGATCGATGGTCTCGGCGTCGTGACGAGCGTCCCGGCGCTCGCCGCTGCGGATTTGGCGGCGGGACGGTTGATCGTGCCCTTCACCGAGCCGGTGCCAGCCGATTACGCCTACTACATCGTTTGTGAGCCCGGCGCCATCGAACGACCGGCGATCCAGGCCTTCGTCGATTGGATGGTGGACGAGGCAGGGCACCCGCTCGTACCGCACGAATGGCCGACGGCCGCCGGATAACGCGCGGTATTTCTGAAGACGTACGTTGCCGAACGCGGCATGGCTGACATACGATGTCGTCCCGACTGTCGTCGTTCTATTCACATGGAGATTACGTATGCGATTCGGTTCCCTCATCGCCACGACCCTTGCTGCCGCCTGCTGTGCGCTGGCCGCCACTTCCGTTTACGCCCAGGATCAGTCGCAGCCCGGTACGCCATTGCTCCTCGCACAGGCTGCGACGGCGAACCGTACGCCGGACGTCATCTTCGTGCCCACGCCGCAGACGGTCGTCGACGAGATGCTGAAAGTCGCAAACGTGAAGAAGGGCGACGTGCTCTACGACCTGGGATCGGGTGACGGTCGCATCGTGATTACTGCGGCTAAGCGCTTCGGTGTTCGCGGCATTGGTATCGACATCGATCCGCAGCGCATCGCCGAGGCGAACGAGAATGCTCGCAAGGAAGGCGTGTCGCACCTCGTGACGTTCATGCAAACCGACCTCTTCACGACCGACATCAGCAAGGCGACGGTCGTGACGCTGTACCTGCTGCCGCGGCTGAACGTGAAGCTGCGGCCGAAGCTTTTCGCGGAGCTGAAGAACGGGACGCGGATCGTCTCCCACGCCTTCGACATGGCCGAGTGGGAGCCTGAAAAACAAATGAAGGTGGATGGTCGGGACGTCTACTACTGGACGATCAACGACGCCGCCCGTGCGAAGTTCGGCACGGCTGCTGCGGAGAAGTAGTTCGACGGCGCGCCTTAGCGCAGTTCCAGCGCCTGAGCCAGGTCCGCGACGAGATCGTTGGGGTCTTCCAGGCCGACGGACAGACGTACCAGACCCGGGTCGATGCCTGATGACCGGGTCTGTTCTTCGGTGAGGGTGCCCGACCATGTCGTCGCCGCATGCATTGCGAGCGCTTCGATTCCGCCCAGGCTGACCGCCTGGGTGAACAATCGAAGCCGTCCCATGAATGCGAGCGCGGAATCCAGTCCGCCGCGGATGACGAACGACATTACGCCGCCATAGCCATTCATCTGGCTGCGCGCGAGCGCATGCTGGGGATGCGATTCGAGCCCCGGGTAGTGCGCGACGGCGACGGCCGGATGCGCCTGCAGAAAGCGCGCGACCGCGAGCGCGGTCGCATTCTGCCGTTCGACCCGCAGCGATAGCGTGCGCAGTCCGCGCAGCAGCAGCCACGTCTCGAAGGCGCCGAGATTGCAGCCGAGGACGATCGAAGTCTCCCAGATGCGTTCGATCGATTTGCGCGGCCCCATCACGGCGCCTGCCAGCAGATCGTGATGCCCGCCGAGGAACTTCGTCGCGCTGTGGACGACGAGATCGACGCCTAGCCGTATCGGGTTCTGGTTGATCGGCGTCGCGAAGGTGTTGTCGGCAAGCGTCGTGATGCCGCGCGCCTTTGCCATGCGAGCAACCGCCGAGAGATCCGTCAGCTGCAGCAGGGGATTCGACGGGGATTCCAGCAGGATCAGCTTGGTCTCGGGCCGCAGGGCCTGTTCGAACGCGCAAGTGTCGGCCTGCTCGACGATGGTCGACGTGACGCCGAAGCGGGCGAGCAAGCTGCTCACTAGCTGGGTCGTACCCATGTAGTGCGACCGCTGCGCGACGAGATGGTCGCCCGCCTGCAGCAGTGCCATCACCGAACACGACATGGCTGCCATGCCGGACCCGAGCAGCAGCGCCGATTCGGCGCCCTCGATTCGTGCGAGCAGCGTCTCGACGCGCGCGTGGGTGGGCGAACCATAGCGTGCATAGAAACGCGAGTGGCGCGGCTCGGTTGCCATCTCCCGAAACTGCGCTGCGCTGTCGGCGCGATAAGTGACGCTGGGATAGAGCGGGGGTGCGACGGACGTATCCGGCTCGATGCCGGCGTCGGCATGAACAAGCAGCGTGGCGAGGGCGTCGGAAGATGGCGTGTCGGTCGGCATGATGAAGGCTCGTCCGTGGCGCGGTTGCTTGGCGAAGACTGAACTCATGGTAACACGCAGGTTCTCATCGTCAGTCCGCGCGATGCATGGATGTGCGCAAACGGGTCACGTCGAGCGCACTGCTACAATGATCTCCTCCCTCAGCGAGTCTGTTCAATTGGATCCATTCCTTCGCCTGTGTCTGCTTCTTTTGGGATTCGCGCTCGCTCCACTTGCCCTGGCCCAGCCCGCAGGCAAGCCCCCAGGCGGTAAACCGATGGCCATGCCGGTGCGAATCGCATCGGTCAACCAGACGGTCGTCACGAACACGGCGACAGCCGTCGGCAGCCTCATCGCCAACGAATCCGTGGTCATTCGACCGGAGATCGCCGGCCGCGTCACCGGCATCCACTTCAAGGAAGGAGAGCGCGTGAACGTCGGCGCGAAGCTGCTCTCCATCGATTCGGCCGAAGTCGAAGCGCAGCGCGCCGCGTCCGACGCGGAACTGGTGTGGAATCAGCAGCGCTACGATCGGGCTGCCGAGCTCTATCGCAAGAACTTCATCAGTTCGCAGGCACTCGACGAAGCACGCGCCAATCTTGCCCGATCGAAGGCGCGCATCGCGGAGGACGACGCGAGGCTGCGAAAGTCCGAGTTGAGAGCACCCTTCGCCGGCACGCTGGGCCTGCGCATGATCAGTCCGGGCGCCTACGTCAAGGCAGGCGACGACATCGTTCGTCTCGAAGATACCTCTGTCATGAAACTCGACTTCCGGGTTCCCGAGACGTATCTCGCCCGATTGAAGAGCGGGCAGGAGGTGACGTTGCAGGTCGACGCGTTCCCCGAGCGCAGCTTCAAGGGCCGCACCTACGCCTTCGAATCCTCGATCGACGAAAAGACGCGTACCGTACTCGTGCGGGCTCGCGTCCCCAACACGGGCGGTACCCTCAAGCCCGGCATGTTCGCGCGGGTGAGCGTGGTGCTGGAGTCGATCGCCAATGCGCTGGTCGTTCCCGAAGAGGCCCTCGTGCCGCGCGGGGGGCAGGTGTTCGTGTTCAAGGTGGTGGACGGCAAAGCCCTGCTGACCCCGATCGAAACAGGAAGCCGTTCGCCCGGCCAGGTACAGATCGTAAAGGGGCTGGCCGCCGAGGACCGCGTCGTCACCGAGGGTCATCAGAAACTGCAGAACGGGATGATGGTGTTCGATGCCTCGAAGATGAAACCTGCACCCGCGCCGGCCAGCGCAGGTGCGTCGCTACAGCCCAAGAAGTAGTTCGCCGCCTGGCGCGGCCTCAATCGCGAGGGAGCGATCGTGTTCCTGCCCGAGTTGTGCATCCGGCGTCCCGTGCTTGCCACGGTGCTCAGTCTTGCCATCGTGCTGCTGGGAGTGATCTCGTTCGATCGCTTGAGCGTACGCGAGTATCCGAAGATCGATTCGCCGGTCGTATCCGTGCGCACCGTGTACAAGGGTGCCAGCGCGCAGGTGATGGAAAGTCAGGTGACCCAGCCGCTCGAAGATTCGATCTCGGGCATCGAGGGCATACGCACCATCAAGTCGATCAGCCGCGAGGAAGTGAGCACGATCACGATCGAGTTCACCCTCGATCGCGATCCGGATTCGGCAGCGAACGACGTGCGTGATCGTGTGGCACGCGCTCGAGGCAGGCTGCCCGCAGAGACGGACGACTCGGTCGTCTCCAAGGTCGAGGCCGATGCGCAGGCGATCCTGTGGGTGGCGTTCTACAGCGAGAAGCATACGGCGCTGGAGATCTCCGATTACGCGGATCGCTACATCGCCGATCTCTTCAAGACCCTGCCTGGGGTCGCGAGCGTGATG
>JBIKKL010000074.1:0-12026 GCA_044360365.1 Burkholderiales bacterium
TTGGGATAGATGCCGAGCTTGAAGCCCAAACGCGACAACTCGTCGCGATGCAGGAACGGTGTCTTCCCGCTGGAGGCCATGTTGAAGAGCGTCGGCACCTTGAAGGCCTTCGGGATGCCTTCGAGATGCGCCATCGTCAACGGCGACTCGACGAAGATCATGTCCGCGCCGGCGGCCTCGTAGGCGCGCCCCCGGTCGAGCGCCTGCTCGAAGCCTTCGACGAGCAAGGCATCTGTGCGCGCGATCACCAGAAAATCGTCGTCCGTGCGTGCATCGCATGCAGCCCGGATCTTCCCGCACATCTCGTCGATCGAGACGATGGTCTTGCCGCCGAGATGCCCGCAGCGCTTGGGCAGTTCCTGATCTTCGAGATGCACGCCGGCGACGCCGGCTTTCTCGTACGCACGCACCGTGCGCTGCACGTTGAGCGCGTTGCCGTAGCCCGTATCGGCATCGGCGACCACGGGCAAGCCCGAGGCATCGGCGATGCGGCCGGCATTGTCGACCATCTCCAGCATCGTCAGGAGCCCCACGTCGGGCATGCCCAGACGCACGGCCGAGGTGCCACCGCCCGTCATGTAGATCGCCTTGAAGCCCTCGGCGGCCACGAGCCGCGCATTGAGGGCATCGGCCACGCCCGGCGCCACGATCATGCCGGGCTCTCGCAACAATTCGCGCAGCCGGGTGGTGGCGCGCATACTCTTTCCCATGTTCGAACTCCCTCGTGTCGATTCGATTCGTCGTTGCGTCTGCGGGCCTCAGGCCCAGCCGTGCGTCTCGCGATAGCGTCGTTCGAAGGCTTCGATGAGTTCGACCCGCTGCAGCGTCAGATCGATCTGGCTCAGCCCCTCGACCAGACAGTGCTTGCTGAAGCCGTCGATCTCGAACGCGTGCCGGCTGCCTTCGACATCGGTGAGTACCTGCCCGGGCAGATCGATGGTCAGCGTCGCGCTGGGCTGCGCGTGCAGTTGGGCGCGAAGCGATGCGACGACAGCCTCCGGCAGACGCATCGGCAGGATCCCGTTCTTGACGCTGTTGTTGTAGAAGATGTCGCCGAAGTTCGGCGCGATCACGCAGCGGATGCCGTAGCGCTGAAAAGCAATCGCGGCGGCTTCGCGCGAAGATCCGCCGCCGAAATTCGTGTTGCCCACGAAGATCTTCGCGTCGCGGTAGACCGGCTGGTTGAGCACGAACTCGGCATTGACGCGGCCGTCCGCGTCCCAGCGCAAATCGCGAAAGAGGTAGGTCGGATACTCCGGATCGGTGCGACGTTTGAGCAGGAAGCGCGCGGGCAGGATCTGGTCGGTATCGACGTTGATCCGGTCATAGGGTGCCGCGACGGCGGTCAGAATCTTGAACGGCTCCATCAGCGTGCCTCCGTCATGTACTCGCGCACATCCGCGATACGACCAGAGATCGCGGTCGCAGCCGCCGTCACCGGACTTGCCAGGTGCGTACGCGATCCCGTGCCCTGACGGCCGACGAAGTTGCGATTCGAGGTCGACACGCAGCGCTGCCCGGCCGGCACGGTATCTCCGTTGGTGCCGACGCACATCGAGCACCCCGGATGCCCCCAGACGAACCCCGCCTCGGTGAAGATGCGATCCAGGCCTTCACGCTCGGCCTGCGCCCGCACGAGGCCGGACCCCGGGGTGACCAGCGCGCGTGTCTTCGTCATGCGTCCCTTGACGACGCCAGCGGCCGCTCGCAAGTCCTCGATGCGTCCGTTGGTGCACGAGCCGATGAAGACCTGATCGACCGGAAGATCGCGCATCGCCACGCCGGGCTGCAGGCCCATGTAGTCGAGAGCACGCTCCATGCTGCGACGGCGGTCGGGGTTGGCTTCCTGCGCGGGGTCGGGCACGTTGCCGGTCACCGGCACGACATCGGCCGCGGTGTTGCCCCAACTCACCATCGGCGCGAGCGTGCCTGCATCGAAATGCAATTCCGCATCGAACGTGGCGTCGGGATCGGAGGGTAAAGCTTTCCAGTACGCGACCGCCTGCTCCCAACGCTCGCCCTTGGGGGCGTACGGCCGACCCTTCACGTAGGCGATGGTGGTGTCGTCCGGCGCGATCATGCCGCTGCGGGCACCCGCCTCGATCGACATGTTGCAGATGGTGAGGCGCTGCTCCATCGTGAGGCTGCGTATGGTCGAACCGGCATACTCGATCACGTGCCCGAAGCCGCCCGATGCGCCGAGCCTCTGGATGATGCCGAGGATGATGTCCTTGGCCGAGACGCCGAACGCCAACTCGCCGTCGACCGTGATGCGCATGTTCTTCAACGGCCGCTGCCACAGACATTGCGTCGCCATGATGTGGGCCGTCTGACCGCCGATGCCGAAAGCCAATGCGCCGAGCGCGCCGTGCGTGCATGTATGCGAATCGCCGCAGAGCAGGAACAGACCCGGCAGCGTGATCCCCTGCTCGGGCCCGACGACATGGGAGATGCCCATCCGGGGATCGCCGAGACCGAAGTGCGTCAGCCCGAACTCCCTGCAGTCGCGTTCCAGATCGGTGACCAGGGTGCGCCGCTCGTCGTCGGCGATGTCGGCCAGCGTCGGACCGCGGCTCGCTGCGAAGTGATCCGGTTCGCCGAAGATCTTGCTCGGATGGCGCACCTTCTTCCCGTCGGTGCGCAGCAGATCGAACGCATGGAAGGACGACGTATCAGTCAGGATCAGACGATCGACGTAGAGCAGGCACTCGCCGCTTGTCTCGTCTCGGGTTACGGTGTGGGCGTCCCAGATCTTCTGGAACATCGAGCGCGGTTGCGCCATGTCTACGGTCTCCTCCGGTTGCCGCACGATCGGCTTCGATGGTAACCGATCGACCTACTCGCCTGAAGCGCCCTTTGCAGCGCGCATGCTCCGCCGGCGCGCCTTGCTCGCGCTTACATCGGCCAAGGTTTCCTCGAGCATGTCGTGAAATGCCTGCGCCGCCGGCGACAGCGTCACCCCCCGGCGAACGAAGCGAACGATGATCCGCTGCAGCACCGGCTGCTTCAAGGCGACGCGCCGCACATCCGGAAAGCTGCCGGTAAGCAGGGTGGCCGCCGGCAACACCGCCGCACCGACGCCCGCCGCAACGAGCGAGATTGCGGTCGACGGATGCTCGACCTCGAAGCGGCCGTGCAGATCGATGCCGTACCGGCGCAACTGGTGATCGAGCAGCGCGCGATTGCCGCTGGCCCCACTGATCGCCACGAGGTCGAAATCGCGCAGATCCTTCCAGCCGATGTCGCCGCGCAGGCTCGCCGGGTGATCCGACCGGCAGTAGAGCACGAAGGGATCGCGCAACATCACGGCTTCGACGAGATCCGGATTCGGACCGAGCTTGAGGCCGATGCCCAGTTCCGCTTCCCCCGAGCGCACCGCTTCGGCCACCTGGGTACTGCTGCGATCGAGCACACGGACGCGATTGCGCGGGTGCCGCGCGGCATAGGCACGAATGACTTGCGGCAGCTGCTGATAGGCCATCGACGGGACGCATGCGATCACGACATCGCCGGAGGCATCGCGCGCAATGTCGCGCAGGCGGCCGAGCGACCCGGTGAGGTCGTCGACGACCCGAATCGCACGCGGCAGGAACTCGCGCCCGATTCGAGTCAGACTGACGGAGCGCGTCGTGCGATCGAGCAGACGCAGTCCGAGATAGTGTTCGAGCTTCTGGATGCGCCGGGTCAGCGCGGTCTGGGAGAGATTGAGCTTCTGCGCCGCCTTGTGGAAGCCGCCCAGTTCGGCCACCAGCACGAAGGCCTGTACGCCGTCGATGTCGAGTTTCATGCGTGGTATGCATCAATGATTACGAAAGATGCATTTCACTCTACCACGTCCTGGCCTCATCATGGCGTCGTTGCCATCGTTCGACGAGCCGCCATGACCCTCCATCACACCGTCCCCTGTACCCTCATGCGCGCTGGCACTTCCCGCGGCCCGTTCTTCCTGCGCGAGTGGCTGCCGGAGGATCCGGCCGCACTCGAACAGGCGCTGATCGGCGCCATCGGCGCCTCCGACCCCCTGCAGCTCGACGGACTGGGCGGCGGCAGTTCGCTCAACAGCAAAGTGGCGATCGTGTCGCGCTCGCGCGAAGCGGACTGCGATCTCGACTACCTCTTCGCACAAGTCGGCGTGGGCGTGCGTTCGGTCGACCTTCGGCCCAACTGCGGCAACATGCTCTCGGGCGTCGTGCCGTTCGCGATCGAACAGGGGTTGATCGAGCCCGCCGGCGAACTGACGACGGTACGCGTCTTCAACGTCAACACGCGCGCAAAGATCGACGTCACGGTCTGCACGCCGGGCGGCCGCCTCACCTACGACGGCGATACTCGCATCGACGGCGTCGCCGGCAGTGCCGCGCCGGTGCGGCTGAGCTTTCTCGACTGCTGGGGATCGGTGACCGGAGCGCTCTTTCCGACGGGGCAGCGCATCGACGTCATCGACGGCACCGCAATCACCTGCATCGATGCGGCCATGCCGCTCATGATCCTCCGGGCCGAAGACCTCGGCGTGACCGGGTGCGAGACGCCGGCCGAACTCGATGCCAACGCCTTGCTCCTCGAACGCATCGAACGGCTGCGTCGGATCGCAGGCGAGCGCATGGGGCTGGGCGACGTTTCCGGCAGTGTCGTGCCAAAGCCGGTGCTCGTCAGTGGTGGAGACGATTCCGACAGCATCACGTCGCGCTACTTCACGCCGCTGCGCTGTCACAGTTCGCATGCGGTCACGGGTGCGATCGGCGTCACGACGGCTTTTGCGCTGCCGGGCACGGTGGCGAGTGGGCTGAACCGTCCGGCGGGCACGCACCGGCTAGCCGTCCTGCATCCAGAGGGACGCATCGAGGTCGAGATCGAGACGCGAGTCGAAGCTGATGACATCCGTGTTGCACGAGCGGCCCTGCTGCGCACGGCACGCAAGATCATGCAGGGCGAGCTCACGCTACCGGCCTATGTCTTCGCCGGCGTGGCTGCCCGCCGCGACGAAGCGCGCAAGACAGCGTCTGCGGCAGCGCGCCCGATCGACATCGTCGTGCCCACGTCTGTCGGCGGTGCAAACGATGCCGTCGCGCGTCTACTCGCACGCGCATTTGCAGCGAAGGACGGCCGTGTGGTGCGCACGGACAACCGGGCCGGCGCCAGCGGCACCATCGCATGCCAGCACGTGCGCCATGCGGCGCCCGATGGCCACACGCTGCTCCTCGGCTACACAGCCACGCACGCAATCCATCCAGCCTGGGAAGACGTCGGTTACGACCCCCGCCGCGACTTCACGCCGATCGGAAGCGTGTGCGCGTCGCCGATGGTGCTCGTCGCTCGCAGCGATTCACGATACGGCTCCGCGAACGATCTAATGCAGGCGGTGCGGACATCCGGCATGCGACTTCGCTATGCCGCCCCGGGGCGCGGAACCCTATCGCATCTGGGTGCTGCGCTGCTCGGCCAACTTGCCGGGGGCGACGTCCAACCGCGCTTCTTCGACGGCTCGGCACCGGCGCTCGCCGACGTATGCGACGGTGGTTCGGATTTCATGCTCGCGAGTCTGCATGCGGCGCTCCCTCACTTGCGCCGCGGCACGCTGCGCGCGCTGTGCGCGGCCTCCGGCGCGGATCACCCGCAACTCGTCGGCGTACCGTCGATGGCTAGCGAGGGGCTCGAAGAGATCGATTTCTCCCAGTGGTACGCGCTGTTCGCGCCATCCGGCACGCCAAATGACACCGTGCAGGCACGAAACGCGGAGCTCGCCGCAGCGCTTGCACAACCGTCGGTCGCCGTTGCCCTGCGCGATAACGGCGCGGTCGTCACGGGAGGTGCATCCGCCGACTTGGCCGCCCTGGTCGATGCCGAACTGCGCCGCTGGCGAGATGCAATCGCGACACTGCATGCACCGATGCTGGACGAGGTCATCGAATAAAGCCCGGGCGCTGCCGCCTCATTCTTCCTTGATGCCGGCGGCGGCGATCAGCTTCGCCCATTTGCCGATATCGGTGCGGATGCGGGCTGCGAACTCCTCGGGTGTGCTCGTGGCCGGATCGTTGCCGGCCCGACTATAGGTCTCGCGCAGTTCCGGCTGCTTCATGACCTCGCTGACTGCGCCACTCAAGCGCTGAACGAGATCGCGCGGCGCCTTGCCCGGCAGCAGAATGCCCCAGAAAGTGATCGTCTCGTAGCCCGGCAGCGCGGACTCGTTCAACGTCGGTACGTCGGGCAAAGCGCCCGAGCGCTTCATCCCGGTCACGGCGAGTGCACGCACCCGCCCCGACTTGATGTGCGGCACGAGCGAGGAGAGCCCGGGAAAACCGAGATCCACCTGACCGGCGAGCAAGTCCACCGTCATGGGTGCCGCGCCCTTGTAAGGCACATGAATCATCTCGACCTTCGCGAGCGACGCCATGAGTTCGCCGGCGAGATGGCCGACGTTGCCGGTACCGGCCGAGCCGTAACGCAGTGCCCCGGGCCGCTGCCGTGCCAGGGCGATCAATCCACGCGCATCCCTCGCCGGGACGGATGGATGCACCACGAGCACGAACTGGGACACGGCCACCATCCCGACGGGCGTGAAGTCGACCATCGGGTCGTAGGTCAACTTGCTCAAGCTGGGCGATATGGTGAGCGCACCGCTGCTGCCCAGCAGGATCGTGTAGCCATCCGCGGGCGCCTTCGCGACCACGGTCGCACCGACGACGCCCCCGGCGCCGCCGCGATTGTCGACGAGGACGTTCTGACCGAGCAGTTCGCCGAGCTTCTGCGCGAGGGGGCGTCCGACAAGATCGGCGGTGCCACCCGGCGCAAAGGGCACGATCATGCGTATCGAGCGGCTCGGATACGCCTGACCCTGCGCCTGCACGGCGAATACCACGACGAATGCGGCCAGGACGGCCAGGTAAACACGCTTCATTGCTCCTCCGACAGATTCGACGGCCCGTACGATGCGGCACCATTCGGGCATGGACTATACCTCGCGTTGCGCCGGTCTGTGCAGGATCGTCCGCCGCATCCAAGGCGCCGATGGCATTCGGGCAGTTTGGACACCGGCCGCCTCCCGTGGCCGCCGATCGAACCACGAATGCGGTATCTTGCAGATCGGCCAGAACCGGCTGCACAGCGAATCGACGGCCGGCCGCCGTAACCTGATACACACACGGAAGGAGAAAAGGATGGATCTGGGACTCAAAGGCAAGGTCGTCGCCATCACCGGCGGCAGCGATGGTATCGGGCGTGCCGCAGCGCTGCTTTTCGCCGCTGAAGGCGCCAAGGTGGCCATCTGCTCGCGCAACATCGACAACGTCAACAAGGTGGTGGCGGAGATCAACAAGGCAGGCGGCGAAGGTTTCGGCATGTCGGCCGACATGAGCAAGGCGGAAGATCCGGGCCGATTCGTCGAAGGGGTCGCAGCCAAGTTCGGGCGTATCGACGTGCTCGTCAACAACGCGGGATCGTCGATCCGCGGGCCGTTCCTCGAACTGACCGACGCACAATTCGCCGGCGACATCGAGTTGAAGGTGTACGGCGCCATGCGCTGTGCGCGCGCCGCGATCCCGCACATGCAGAAGCAGGGCGGCGGACGCATCATCAACATCACGACCGTCGGCGCCAAGCAGCCCGCCGCGCAGTCGATGCCCACTACGATGTCCCGTGCCGCGGGCCTGGTCCTCACGAAGTCGCTGTCGAAGGAATTCGCCGGCGACAACATCCTGGTCAATACCGTGTGCATCGGCTTGATCAAGTCCGGCCAGCACGAGCGCCGCGCCAAGGCCGCCGGCAAGGATCTCGATGCGAGCTATGCCGAACTCGGAAAGGGGCTGCCGCTCAAGCGTTACGGAGAGGCCTCCGAGGCGGGCAGCGTCATATTGTTCCTCGGCTCGAACATGTCGAGCTACGTGACGGGTACGGCGATCAACGTGGATGGCGGCACGTCGAACGTTTTGTAGCGTTACGCCGGAGCGCATCTGGGAGCAGAAACGGGGAACGCCGATGGTGCTCCCCGTTTTCTCTTTGGATGCGCATTGGTGAGGGCCAGCAATCCTCGATCGCTGCCAGTGCAGGCTCTGGCAAACCTTGGCGCCTGCAATCGAGCCAGACAACCCGCCATCCATTGTGACGTACGGACCGGACCCTTCGTCTCAGGTCGCGACGAATATTCGACAGTCATGAAGCTCGTTCGGCTGAGACATTTGTCATGCCGCCGACCGGGCGTTCTCGCCTATCCTCGAATGCCGGCCGCTCTGCACTTCGCGAAACAGCGTTGCAAGCGGGCGTCGGATCCATCGTTCAGGGAGTATTACGAATGTCCGTTTCCGGAAAGAATTCCGCGGCCGCGCTTCTGACGGGCTGTGTGCTCTTGGGTGCAGGTGGGTCCGCCGATGCAGCGCTGAACGTCGTCGGCTCGTGCGGCAGTGCATCGACGCAGGCCTGCGTCGTCACCGACGGTACCTTCGAGTACCTCACGATGGGTGGCGCAAAAACTAAGTCGGAGGACTTGCCCGCCCTCCTCGCCCAGGGCTGGGAACTCGGCACGCGCGCGGATTTCGTCGGGATGGTGTCACGCAATGCGCCGCTGTTCGCGTCCAACTGGAACGACATCTTCCTCGCCGATGGCCAGATCCTCTTTAGCCAATCGGGGGCACAGCTTTCTTCGCATATGCCGGAATTGCGCCAGGCGCGCACCGGCAACGAAACGATCGCCGCCAGCTTCAAGGAAATCATCCTGCAGTTGGGCGGGATCAATGCAAATCCGTCCTACCTGCTCACGGTCGGCGTGGCGGAACTTGCCAGCGGCACCACCCGACGCACCATGGAGATTAGTGCGTACTACACGATCGAGGGCACCTCAGCCGCGCGAAACAACACCTTCGACGGCGCACAAGGCACCGGCACGCGCAGTCTTGCCCTGGAGGAGATTTCGGCGTCGAACTACTTCCTGCTGCGACCGGTGAGTGCCGTGCCGGAGCCGCAGAGCTACGCCTTGTTCGGCGTGGGCCTGGGTCTCCTGGGTGCCCTGACGCGGATGCGCAGCAAGCGTCGGCAGCGCTGACGCCTGGCAGCGCAATCCAGAAACAGACGAGATGGCGCCGCACTCCGGCGCCATTGTCATTTCACGGCGCCGAATACGCCGTCACGCCGCAGTTGTAACTCTCCGCAACGGCCGCCGTGGCTCTCGCCTCACCGTTCACTCTTCACGGTTCACGCACAAGCGACTCACGCGCCAGCTTTCCCCGCCACGCCACGCATCGTCTTCAGATAGGCATCACCACCGGCCTGCAGCATCCGCCCGATGGTACTGTGGAAGTAGCGTGCGCCGAGGTCGATGAACTTCGGCACGTGCGAATCCGGCATGCTGCAGCCGGGGATGATGCCGGCGGCCTTGATGCGCTTCACGCCGTCTTCGACGAGCTTCAGCACTTCGGGGTGAGTCTGCTGACCGGCGAGGCCCATCGAGGCCGACAGATCGCCCGAGCCGATGAAGAGCACGTCGATGCCCTTCACCTTCGCGATCTCCTCGATGTTGGCAATCGCCTCGACCTCTTCGAGCATGAGACACACCAGCACCTCTTCGTTGGCTTTATCGACGTACTGCTGCGTCGTCAGGCCACCCATGCCATAGAACGCAGGCCGCCCGCCGCTGAAGAGCCCGCGCTGACCCAGCGGATGATAACGACATGCCGCGACGGCGATTTCGGCCTCTTCACGCGTATTCACGTGCGGCACCTGCACGCCCCAGGCCCCTCGATCGAGGAAGGGCGTGATCGAATCCATGCGGTTCGCGATCGGCCGCACGATCGGCGCGACCCCGCTCAACTCGGCAGCAGTGATCATCGGCTCGGCCGCGTCGACGGTGACCGAACCGTGTTCGTTGTCGATCAGCACCCAGTCGAACCCCATATAGCCGAGCATCTCGACGATGGGTGCCGACGGGAAGGTGATCATCGAACCGAAGACGGCCTTGCCGTCGCGCAGCTTCTGCTTGAGGGTGTTCTTTCTCATTCGTGCATCCTCGCCTCGTTCGTAAACTTCGTTGATGCGTCGCAGAGCGAATACCCTGCGCCAACCGCCCGCTATCGCAACTCGATCAGTTCGATCGCCTCGCGGCTCGGCCCTTCGATCATCACTGCTCGCGTGTTCCCGACCTCGTACTCCTGTTCGAGGATCGCGACATCCTCGTGGACGAGCTTGTCGATCCAGGCATCCAGATCCTGCACGCCGAGCCCGACGTGATCGATGGCATGACCGCGCGAGCTCGCGAGCGGCACATCGCCCTGGCGCGGATACCAGTACAGACCGACATCGCTGAACGCGACGGCGGAACGCGGCGTGCGATAGGTGCCCTTGAGGTCGAGCGACGGCCAGGAAGGCTCGGGGCCGCGCGGCACCCTGCAGTTCGATTCGTCGAGCGGCTGCGCCGCCGAGCGCCCATCCATCGGCAGCGCGTTGAGGTGCTGCTGATACCAGAGCTGCGCGCAGAACAAGTCCTCGTGCCACATGTGCATGTGGTTGAAGCGCTCGACCGGATGATCGCCGGCGTACTCGACCGCCAATCCGTCGGGCCCGGCCATGTAGGCGAAGCCCGGCCCGCCTTTGGGTTTGACGCCGGTACGCGCGGCTTCGGCGAGTTCCGCGCGCGAGCGGCCGAGCACGCCGTCCACACCGGGATAGGCGTCGCTGCTGATCAGTACGGAGCCGCCCGCCTCCGAGGTATAGAGCGGCAGGAGCTTCAGATCGTGCACCTTGCGATAGTTTTCGAGCGACCTGCGCGAATCGGTCACGTGCCAGCCGAAGTGCCAGTAGGCCGTCTCGGGCGAAAGCGGCGCGGGCGAGCCAACCTTGTCGAACAGGATGAGGACATCGGTTGCCGCATGCACGGCAGGCATGCCGCACCATTCGACACGCTTCGAACTCGGAAAGTGGCGCACGTAGTAATCGATGGCCGCTTCGGGATCGACCGAGTTCAAGTGCACATGATGGAACGTCGGTGAAGGCAATAGGGACGGACTCATCGCACCTCCTCGGCTGCGTCGTATCGAACGTGTGGACTGGACGTGTTATATCATGCCCTCCAGGGGCCGCAACGCAGTCGGCATGTCGCCGCACCCGCGCAAGCGACGCACCTCATCTCACGCGAGCACACAATGAGCCGCACGCTTCCACCGACCGTCATCTCGGACATCGGCCTCTTCGTCGCTGCCGTGTCTTTCGCCGCCGAAAAGCATCGGCATCAGCGCCGCAAGGATGCGCACGCGTCCCCCTACATCAATCATCCCATCGCGCTTGCCAACGTGCTGGTGGACGAAGGCGATGTCCACGATCCGGTCGTCCTGTGCGCGGCCATCCTGCACGATACGATCGAAGACACCGAGACCACCGCCGAAGAGCTCGAGCGCGCGTTCGGTGCTCACATCACGAGCGTGGTCCTCGAAGTCACGGACGACAAGAACCTCGAATACAAGGAGCGCAAGCAGCAGCAGGTCGATCACGCGCCCCACCTCACGCAGCAGGCGAAGCTCGTCAAGCTCGCCGACAAGATCTGCAACGTCCGCGACATTCTGGCGCACCCGCCGTCGAGCTGGTCGCTGCTGCGCAAGCAGAATTACTTCGATTGGTCGGCCAACGTGGTCGCCGGGCTGCGTGGCGCGAACCCGCGACTCGAAGTGGCATTCGATGCGCTCTACGCGCGTCGCGACGAACTGAAGTAGCGGCCATCGATTACGCTGGCCGCCTTGCCCATCCCTCGCTCGGGCGGCACAATCGAGTGATACCCAAAGGAGGACGCCTCATCGTGGCCAACATGCGCCGCTTCGGTTTTTTCATGCTCGCGCTGGTTTGCGGCAGCGCGATCGCGGCCGACTATCCGTTGCGACCGATCCGCCTGCTCGTGGGCTTCTCGCCCGGGGGGCCCAACGATACCCAGGCTCGCCTGATCGCCCAGAAGCTCCATGCGAGCCTGGGTCAGCCGGTCGTCGTCGACAATCGCGCGGGCGCCGACGGCATCATTGCAGCGGACATGGTGGCCAAAGGCAATCCCGACGGCCACA
>JBIKKL010000608.1:0-3320 GCA_044360365.1 Burkholderiales bacterium
GTAGTTGCGATTCGTCAACGCCCTTGCCTGCCTACCAGAGCTTCGACGCCAATTCGCTCCCGCGAAGATTGGCGTATCGCGCCAGCATGCTGATCGTCTTGTGTCCGGTAATCTTCGCAATCTGGAGATCCGTGAGCGTCGTGCGTTCGTAGAGCCGGCTGGTCGCCTCGTGCCGAAGGTCATGAAAGCGCAAGTCGACACACTGGGCTGCCGCGAATATCCGGGCGAACTGTCTCGACAGGAGTGATGTGACGCGTTGGAGATTCTTGTCGGAGAAATCCCCGTTGAACCACGGAAAGATCCACTGGGGTGCTGCGCTGCGTTCAGTGTCTTTTCGGGTCGAACCGATTTCCTTGAGATAGTTCGTCAGCAACTCGACGGCAACCGTCGTCATCGGAACTTGTCGCTTGCTCCCGTTCTTCGTAAGTTCGAGGAAAATCGTTCGCCTCGGGAAGTCGATCTGTTGAAGATCGAGGGTGTAGATTTCGCGCAATCGCATGGCTGACTCGAGTGCGAGGGCAAAGCAACACTTCAGCGC
Source organism: Burkholderiales bacterium (assembly GCA_044360365.1). Taxonomy (GTDB): domain Bacteria; phylum Pseudomonadota; class Gammaproteobacteria; order Burkholderiales; family WYBJ01; genus WYBJ01. The sequence goes on from JBIKKL010000608.1 coordinate 539, forward strand.
TGGCGCATGAATTAGGGTTAGCGGACGCTGCTTTCCTTCTGGCTTTGCACCGTTGAGGATGGCGAGGATTCGCTCGCTCTCCGCGATCGAGAGCATGCGCTCGCGTTGGACGTCCGTCTTACCCGTTCCAGTGGCTGCGATGTCTCGGGGTGAATACGAGGCCTAGCCGCGCGGCAAGGTTCGTAAAGGGTTTGTCGGCAACAGGCTTGGCCGGTTCCGAACCAACCAGTCGAGGTATCGAGCGAGAGCGCCGACGTAGTGACGCACCGTGCTTGGGGCGACCCTGTATCGGGTCTTCAGCGAAGAGATTAAACGCGCCGCCCACGCATTGTTGATCCCGCCCATTCCTTCGGTGCCATACCGGCGCGCGATCAATTCGAGAACCGAAGTATCCGTCTTTCCCACGGGGACTTCTTCCAGGTAGACGTTGATCGCGTCATCAAGCGACCACGTCCGCGACTCCCTTTTTGCTGTCCGGGCAGCTACGTCGTCGGGGATGACGCCCCGCTTCAGAAGCGCTTCGAGTCGATCGCAATATCGTGCGCCCTCCTCTTCGGAATCGAACGTCCGGTACAGGGCCGGGGCAGGAGATCTTTTCGCCGGACCACGAACTCCCAGTTCTTGCCGCGCTTTCGTCGCGTCGCCATTCTGGCTCCAAGAACTCGCATCTATGGCAAGTTAGCCGAATTCCGCGTGGTATTGCCACTTCGAGGAACAAATTTTGGCGTTTTTTTTGGCGCCTTATGGCAACAAATACGCCCATCCTGGAGATGGGCGTATTCGCTAAGTTCCCGATTTTGTGGAGGCGGGGGTCGGAATCGAACCGGCGTACACGGCTTTGCAGGGGGTTCCGGCATAGCATTATCAAGGCTTACACGGTATGCCACTCCGCATTGTCGCAAAAGTGGTCCGTCGACGGCCTCCGTGGCCGTTTGTTTCCGAAATATTTTTCACTTTGCCCCGATCGAGTGCGGCCAGGCGCTCGTATAGCGCTCCGTGCGCAATCTTCACGAATTCTCTTACTCAGGGGAGCGCCAAGTAGGGCGACAAGAATCGCGTGGCATCCGCTTGCACCTTCCAATGTGCTGTCGCCGAATCAAACAACAACTGAGTAAGGCAACCGTTGTGCTCGTGTTCCCGAGCGATGGCGATGGCGATCGCGATGCCTGGCTGCAGCGACGTGCTGACGCGAACCAGATAAGCGGAGCGTCGCGGACCTTTGTCGCTTGTGAAGACGGCCGAGTCATCGGCTTTTACGCGCTCGCATCAAGCGCCGTCGTGCCGGCTGCGGCCACCGGCCGCCTCCGGCGCAATAATCCGGACCCGGTGCCGCTCGTCGTAATCGGCCGCTTGGCAGTGGCGCACACTCATCACGGGCGAGGACTCGGCCGTGCACTGTTTCAGGACGCCGCGCGCCGCGTGATCCACGCCGCCGAAGCCATCGGCATTCGAGGGATGGTCGTGCACGCGCTCTCCAACGAAGCAAATGTCATTTACCTCAGCCTCGGCCTCGATGCGTCAACACTCGACCCCATGACCCTGGTGGTCACGATCGCTGACCTGCGCGCGGCGCGTGGCCCTTGACGGTTTCGACGAGTCGCGTCGTAGCGTCGCTCGTTCGTATGGTGCGGCCCCCAAGATTCCAGCGATGTGGCTGGTGCGGACCGAGGCTGTGTGAAAACTCTGAACGACCGTGCCTTTCGGACCGGTTGGTTTGACTCATTCCGATATTCGCGTGACGCTCCCACTTTCCGACAGCGTCGGATAAAGAAGGCCCCTTATTGGGCCATCGCTTTGATCAGGGTGTCTACGCCGAGGATATTCATCACCCGTTTGAGGTTGTACGCCAAGACGTGCAAACTCATCCCGGTACGCACCCTGGGCAACGTCCTGGTGAGGAAGTGCGTCGCCCCCATCCAAGCCTTGAGCGTTCCAAACGGATGTTCAACAGTCCGCCGGCGTATGCGTGAAGCGTCCAGCGTCCAGCGTGCGATCAAGGCGAGCTTGCATCGCGTCGAGCACGTGCTCATGCTCCCATCGGGCGATGCGCCGATATTTGCTTGTCGTGCATTTCTCTCTGAGCGGACAATTGGGGCACGCCGATGGCCAGTACTTGTGGATCGTCAGCCCGCTTTCGACGGTGGCAAACCGCCAGATCGCGCGCTCGCCCGCGGGGCAACGATACTCGTTGGTCTGCGCTATGTAGACGAAGTCGCGCTTGTCGTATCGCCCCTGCGCTTTACTGTTCGAGGTCAAGGGCTTTGGCACCAGCACCCTGATGCCCGCCTGCTCGCACTTGAGAATCTCCTCGCCCTTGAAGTAGCCGCGGTCGGCAACGGCGGTTAAGTCGCCTTGACCCATCGCGGTACGTGCTTTCTCCGACATCGATGCAAGTTGGCTGCGGTCATGGCCTTCATTGATCACGTCGTGTGCGACGATCAGATGGTTCTTCGTGTCGACTGCCGCTTGTACGTTGTAGCCCACCATCCCTGTGCCCTTGCCACTGGTGGCCATCGAGCGGGCGTCCGGGTCAGTCAATGAGATCTGCCGATCGGGCGATCTCTCAAGCTGCTTGCCGAGCTCATTGAGGCGCTCGATCTGCGCCTTCACCGCAGCGATCTTGTCCTGAAGCCTCGCGACCTTCTCCGGAAGAACTGACGAGGGCTCGCGGTCGGCACGGTCAAGTTCCACCAGATAACGCGCGATACTTGTCTCCAACTGCTCCAAGCGGGCTGCGAGCTTGTGCTCGGTGAAGTTCTTGTCTCGATTGTTCCCCGCTTTG
>JBIKKL010000610.1:0-3303 GCA_044360365.1 Burkholderiales bacterium
CATATCCCGTAATATGGACTGGCGATATCGCCCTTGGCGATCCCCGAAAGGTTCGCCCCATATCGGAGTCGGATCCCGCGCCGCGATATGCACTGAGTCCACTCCCACGGACAATGAAGGCGAGCTCAATAGCTCGAGATCGGAGCCGACCCGCCTATCGCCCGGAGCTTCGTCGTCAGTCCATCAGGCCGCTGCCATCCTCCGTGCGCATCGTTACCACTCGTTCGAGCTAGTGACCGGCCCATTGATCAAATCCGGGCAGGCAATATCGCCCTTGGGTCACCGCACTGGCGAGATGCCCCACTGAGCCCAAAGTATCGAGTGTCGATACTTGAAGCTACGCAAGCGATACGTTTCCGGATTCGGTTGCCCTCCTCGCCCCACCACGCCAACATCCGCCGCCGATTGCCCGAGAACGCGATGTGGCTGCCAGCGTACCTCGAACAGTAGGCAGCCTTGCTGCACCACCCACTCGGTATCGTTTGTGCTTTCGAATGTCATTCCCAGCTTCCCAAGGCCGACTATCCTCTGGACAGGCGTAACGGTTCGCGTCTCACGGTGTCGAAGGCTCGCTTGACGGTGCCGGGGCGCGGGAACTCGTGCAGGATATGGAGCACCTCCGTCGTCCGTGTCCCCAGTGCAGGCTCCACCAACATTCGGAACTTCCCCTCCATTTCCGAATCGGTCAGAGGCCGCCCGGGATGACCGCGCCCGAGCGGGACATCGGCCAGCAATACCTCGCCCGACTCGAGCGTCACGTCGAGGGCCGCGTTGTACATCTTTCGACCCTCCGTGGGAACGATCTCCACCCGGCGGACGAGGTCGTCGACCTGCGGGGCGCGCATTACCTCAGGCTCGAAGTTCTCCGGCGCAAACGATCGTCCGAGAAGTCCCAGGGTGGCGACGTACTGAACACTGAACCGGCCCTCGTGCGAGGTTGTTGGCCGGTCGTAGCGTGCGATCTTCGGGATGCTTGGTCCGACGTAAGCACGTACCCTTTCGATTTTTCTACCCGCAATCTTCGGATACAGCTCACGTGCCGCATCGATGACAGGACCCAAGCCGTGCAGACACGGATACGCCTTGATCGAGTTACGCAGGATCTCCCATCCCGCCGAGAAATCCGGATATGCGAACTCAGCGAATCCGTCCTGGACGAACGCCCGCGCCAACCCGCCGATGCGCTTCGATCCGAGGGTACCCCCGCCTACGTCAAAAAGGCTTGGATCCCCAGCGAAGCCGTCAGCGGCCAACTCGGCGGCCATCACCCCATCACACGCCGTCTTCCCCCCTTGGAAGGGCTTCATCATGCTGCCTGCGGCCGTGGATAAGCCCGCAGTCTGGCAACCGGCAATGGTGAGCGCCATGACGATACGGTCGGCGTCGAGGCCCGTGATCACCGAGCAAGCGGCGGCGGCCGACAACCGACCGAGCAGTGCAGTCGCCTGGAATCCTCTGTGTACCATGGCATGCCCGAGACGACGCCCGCCCAGCTTCGTCCCTGCCTCGAAGCCCGCCACGAATGCCTTGCAGAAGAGATCGTCGTCCGCGCCATCATGCCGCCCCAGTTGCGAGAACACCGCGGACCAGGTAGGACCACTGAAATGCGCGTCAGTCCAGATATGTGTGTCATCGAAATCCGTTGTGTGTGCGGCGGTCGAATGTAGCAGTGCCGCAAAGGCTGGGGCGCTGAACCCTCCCGTAAGAAGCGGAGCTATGCCCGTCGGCGACCATGCATTGATCCGACGCTGGATAAGCGACACGACAGGTTCACGAGTGCCGCCCAAGGTGCAGGCGAACCAATCGATCAGGCACACTCTCACTGCGTCAATGACCTCGCTGGGCAATTCGCGACCTCGCCCCTCCGCGATCCATCGTGCTGCAGCCCAGGCGGGGCCGTCTGGTTGCTCGGAAGAATTAGTAGCCGTTGATGTCAACATTGAAAACTCACTCCCTGACGTCTGCTACAAGTTGCTGGCGACCAGGAGCATCCCAGCTTCGTCGGGCCACAACGTGATGCCGACCATTCGATGGCTTTGGACCCCCGAGCTCGCAACGCCTGCTCCGCATCGGTGAACCGAATGCGCCTTCCACGTGGCCGATCTCTCAGCATCCGATTCTCGGCCCGATCAACTCGATGACAAGCAAGCGACACCAGTGCATCCAGTCCGACACCACGACCAAGACAAATGTCAGCAGTGGCCGCACAGATGGTAGCCAACACCCTACCGCAGCCTTCGTTCGAGCGCGTGAACGCTACGAGGGTCGGAACCGCTATGATGGAAATATCACAAGTGCTTACGAGCAAAGCACGGGCAACCCTTCGACTTCGTTCTCGGCTCGTCGTCCGAATTCATGGCAGCGACCCAATCGACCCCGCACCCACACGGGGCTCCACGACTGACTCATCGGTGCGGCGACCAACCGAGAATTGCCTTGTGAAGTGACATAGAACGATACCGTAGTCTGCAGTCAGACATGATGATTAGCCATTGGGGTGCAGTCGACAAAATCATCGCACTGCAATCTCTCCTCCCGCAACAACCCTTCACTCCCTCCGAGCCAGGAACGCCTTCTCCGCATCGGCGAATCGGATCCGCTTGCCGCGTCGCCGATCCTTCAGCATCCGATTCTCGACCGGGAGAAACTCGATGACGAGCAACTGACCTCGATGCCCCAAGCCCGACACAACGGCCAAGCGAAACGTCAAAAGTGGCGGCTACGATCCCATGCCGACAGTCTACCGCAGACGCCGTTCGAATATTGGGACACGAGTGTGCTGCAGCAACGCAGTAGGAGGTTGGAGATGAGTTGAACTAACTGCTGTGTGAGAAGTTGCGCCGTAGATGAGGGACGCCCACCCCCCCGAGATCGGCCTTCGGGGGCGGGTCTCAAACCACTCCAAGCTGCTGCGGTCAAGAGCCGTGGTGGTGAGCGTTGGAAGAAGAGTGCGGGCATAGACTCGTGCAGGTGAGCATCCGAGAGACGAGCGAAAGTGAACCTCCGAAGACGCGTCTTTAATTATTCAGGTGTCGTCAATACCAGGCACGTAGTGTCTGCCTGGGAACAGTCCGCTGGATGCTTGATGACTGGGCGGGCGGCGACCGGCGTAGAGGGGGCGTGAAGCGGATGCAGGCTACGGCGTGGAACTGCAGGAACCAGTCGCTGCGATGCGAAGGGAGAAGCACAAGCGGCGAAAACAGAGGTGGCCCCAGCGGTTTGGACAGAATTTCTTAGAAGTTAGGTACAGCCCTGCGGGTTACGCTGCTAAGGGAAGTGGCAGCGAAGTGAAGTAAACGCTCT
>JBIKKL010000255.1:0-6719 GCA_044360365.1 Burkholderiales bacterium
ACCTCGCGTTCCGGTGCCGTGGCATCGCGTATCAGGGCGAGCGCCTGATCGCTGTGGCACGCTAGAAAGAGGGCGTCGTATTGCTCGGGCTCACAGCCTTGCGCTCTTACCAGCACGCCTGCGCTGCGTCGGTCGACCGATTCCACGGCTGCGTTCAGTCGAACCCGATTCATGAATGGCGCGGCGATTCGCTCCACATAACGGGCTGACCCACCGCGGATGGTTCGCCACATGGGGCGATCGTTTACGCTGAGCATCCCGTGGTTGGCGAGGAAACGGACGAAGAATCGAGCCGGGAAATGCATCATGGATGCAGGATCCGTCGACCAGATCGCCGCGCCCATCGGGACGATGTAGTGGCGGACGAATGCGTCGCCGTAGGCGCCTGCTTCGAGAATCCGCGAGAGCGGAACCTCGGGGGCCGAGCCGTCGAGGATACGAGGCGCCTCGCGATGAAAGCGAAGAATGTCCCGGATCATGCCGAGAAAGCTCGGTCGCAGGAGATTGCGACGTTGCGCGAACAGGGTACTGAGGGACGTGCCGTTGTATTCGATATCGCGTGTTTCGTCGCGTACGGAGAAACTCATGGTGCTCGGTCGTGTTTCAACGCCGTGGCGGGAGAGCAGGTCGATGAAGTTCGGATAGGTCCAGTCGTTGAAGACGATGAAGCCGCTGTCGACTTCGTACTGCCGGCCGGCTTGCTCGATGCTGTGGGTGTGCACGTGTCCGCCGAGATACGCCTCCTTCTCGTACAGCGTAACCTCGTGTTCGTTATGCAGGGCCTGTGCCACCACTAGGCCGGAGATGCCGCTGCCGACGACGGCGATTCTCATGCGGGTCGATCCTTGTCGAGCAGCCGTCGCGCGTTGCGCATGGTCTCGGGAACCGAGCGCAATTCCCGAATCAGTCCGAGGGCCGAAAGCACGCGCAGACCGTAGTAGGTCAGATCGATTTCGTACCAGAAGAAGCCCTGGCGTGCCGACCCGGGATAGTGGTGATGATTATTGTGCCAGCCCTCGCCGAACGTGAGCAGGGCAAGCCAGAGGTTGTTGCGGGAGTCGTCACCGGTGGCGTAACGTCGGACCCCGAAACGATGCGCCAGCGAATTGATGGCGAACGTCGAGTGATAGAGCGCCACGGTCGAGAGGCAGAACCCCCAGACAAGCAGCTGCAGTCCGCTCGTGCCCAGTGCCGGCACCTTGGACTCGAGAAGCGCGCCGGTGGCGTAGAGCATGATTGCAAGCGCGGCAGGGACCAGCGTATCGAAGCGATCGAGCCACCGGAGCTCGGGATAGGCGGCAAGATCGCGTACAAGGCCCATGCGCGGTCGGAAGCTCTCGCGGGCGAGAAACCAGCCGAGATGACTCCAGAGGATTCCATGCTGCCTGGGCGAGTGGCTGTCGGGCGGGGCATCGGAATGCCGATGGTGATGGCGGTGGTGCGATGCCCACCACAGCGGACCGCGCTGGACTGCGGAGGCGCCGAGGGCGGCCATCACGAACTGCATCGGTCTCGATGTCTTGAACGCTCGATGCGCGAAGTACCGATGATAGAAAGCCGTGATCGCGAACATGCGAAGGGCGTACAGCGCCAGCGCGACGCATACCGCCGTGCTGCTTGTGCCTACGGCAACGACGCCGATGCAGCCGAGATGGATCAGGAGGAACGGAACGACGCGAAGCCAGTCGATGCGATGGTTTGCGTCGGGCTGCGACTCGTCGAGCGCGTCGTTGTCGATCCAGCGTCGCAAAGCGACCCGCAGGCGCAAGTACATGGTGTCGTCTCAGGTTCTTCGGATCGGGGAGGGCGAAAGCGAGGGTGAAGGCCAATCGTCGGTGCGCGCTCAGGAGGGTCGGGGCGGCGCGGGAATAAAGGCATTCGTACGCCGGATGTAGTCGCGGTAGGCGGGTCTGCGCTCGGCGATATCTTTCTCCAGCAAGGCAACGCCGGAGATCTTCAATAGAAGTATGGTCATGAGCACGGGCGAGAAGAGCGTCCACCATGCACCGGCTGCACAGGCAATCAGATAGAAACCCCACCAGAGACAGCTTTCCGCGAAATAGTTCGGGTGCCGGCTGTAACGCCACAGCCCGGTATCGAGCACCTTGCCGTGATTGAGCGGATCCGCCTTGAACCGAGCGAGTTGCGCATCGGCGATTGCCTGAAACGCAATGCCGAACGTGACTATCGCAGCGCCGAGGGCGTCGAACACGGTGAGTCGACCTTGGGCGAGCACGGCGCCGGCGAGCGGTGCCGAGATGATCCACGCGAGGACCGCCTGCAAGCCGAAAACGAGGTAAAGGCTCTTCCATGTGAAGCCGGGCTCGTTTCTGGCGCGTATCGCCTGATAGCGTCGATCCTCGGGTTGTCCCGAGGCGCGCAAGGCCAGATAGATCGAGAGCCGGAGGGCCCACAACGTCGTCAGTCCCAGAACGAGATACGCTCGCGATGTGAGTTGTTCCGTGCCGAGAGCGTGCACGACGCCCGCGGCGAGGAAGAAAAGCGGCCAGAAGATGTCGACGATGCCGGCGTTTCGTTTGACCGTCGCGAGGCCCCAGATGACGATGGCCATCAAGAGCAGTACCCCAAGGGAGGTGATGTGCGATGCTGGCATTCAGTGCCTCGCGTAGCCGTCGAGGCGTCGTGCCGTGGCCAGGAGAAGTGGCGTCGCAAGTGCCCATCCGAACGCAAGAGCACCGATCGAGGGATACGACGACTCGAGATGGAGAGCGCCCAGTTTTGCGCCGCCGACGTAGGCGAGCGGGCCCCCGAGCGCCCCGAGTGCCGCGGCAAGTACCGGGCGGGGCTGCAGCCAGCGCAACGATACGTTGAGCGTCGTGGCGAAAACGGCCCAAAGGCATACGAGCCAATAGGCCGCGAAGCCGGGTACGAGGATGCCGCTGGCGGGTTCGAGAACCTGAAGCGATGCCATCAGGGTTTCGAAGCCGGCGCCTACGACGATCGCAATGCCGATCAGCGCGAGTTCTCTGCGCGGCCGATGCGCGTGATACAGATGCCAGGCGAGGACGGCGCCGGTCACGATGGGTGCGATCCAAGGTTGGCCGTAGGCCGCGGACAGCACGATGGCGAGCCACGCAGCTTGAAACAGCGCGACGTTGATCCATGGCAATGCATGGCGTGACAGACTGGATATCAAGGTTCGTTCCGGGTCAGGTGCGCTCGAACAGATAGTGACTCACCCACCACTCTTCGCCCGCGCGATATCCGAATAGCTCCGCGCACGCCATGAAGAAGATGCGCCAGCGCTGCAGCCAGAGCCCGGCCGATTCGTCTCCATGCAGTTGCGCAAGCACGCGCAATGCTTCGGCTCTGTTCGCGTCGATATTGGCGAGCCACGCGTTCGCCGTCTTCTCGTAGTGACAGCCGTTCCAGCGCCAGCGTTTCAGGATCTTCAGTTCGCTCTGGAATCGGAGCGGCAGGTCATCGCTTGGCATCATGCCGCCGGAGAAGAAGTGCCTACTCATCCAGTCGTCATGGCCGCGGTCGATGAACGCATAGGGCATCGATCGGTGGCAGAAGACATGCATGAAGAAGCGTCCTTCGGGGGCGAGCCAACGTCGAATGCGGCCGAACAGTGCGTGCCAGTTGCGCATGTGCTCGAACATCTCGACCGACACGACCCGGTCGAACCGGGCATCGGTATCGAAACAGTTCATGTCTGCAGTGACCACGCGAACGTTCGAATACTGCCGCCGGATGGCCTCCGACTCGATCCACATACGCTGCGATTGGGAGTTCGATACGGCAGTGATTCGACTGTTGGGGTAGCGCTCGGCCATCCACAGCGTCAGCGAACCCCAGCCGCATCCCAGTTCCAGAATGTTCTGTCCATCCGCCAGTTCGGCCCGTTCGCAGGTGGCGCTCAGCGCCATCGCTTCTGCGTCGGCAAGATTCGTGACGGGTTCCGGCCACCATGCGCAGCTGTATTTGCGATGCGGGCCGAGGGCGATACGAAAGAATTCTGCCGGAACTTCGTAATGCTGCTCGTTTGCCAATGCGGGAACCTGTGCGACCTGCGAGTCGCCCATCGACTGCACGAACGCTTCGTACGCAGCGCTGGCCGCCTCGCAGTTCTCCGCACGGATTTCTCGCAGACGCTCGGCGCAGAGTCGGCGGATGCCCGCGCGAATCAGCGCATCCGGGACGATGCCGCGCTCGACCCAGTCGACCGCAACGTGGGCGGCGGCGGTCACGACGCGCGCTCCTTGCCGATCAGGCTTCTCGCGAGCAGGTCGATGGCGGTATCGAGATCGCTACCCAATGGCATGGCACCCGCGGCCGTGATCGCTTTCAGGTGCCGTTGCGCCGTGCTGCCGCCGACGTAAACGCGTACCCCTACGCTGCGGACAAGTTCGGGAAGCGCGATATCAAGCACCTCGGCCGCGGGATCGATCGAGGAGGCGAGAACGATGGCGCTGCTTTCGCTTTGCCGGTGCACGCGGCCGATCTCGTTCAAGGGCATGTCCGCGCCAAGCAGCAAGGTGCGGAAGCCGGCTTCGTGCGCGCCGAGCGCGAACAGGAGCAGTCCGATCTCGTGGTGTTCCCCAGGCAGGCATGCCGCAATCAATCGCGGGCCGTCGGCGTAGCGAATGCGGTGCGCCAGGCGAGCACCGAGCTTGCTGCGCAAGTAAGTCGCGAAGAAGTGCTCTTCGGCAATGCCGCCGTCGATACGCTGCCAGCGCTTTCCGAGGTCCTCGAGGAGTGGCAGTACGAGGCACCGGGTCACAGTGGTGACGGAGTATAGCGACAGGGCGTCGTCGTAGATGTGGTCGATTTCGCGCTCGTCGAAGCTCGTGACGCCGGCCAGCATCGCGCGTCGATACTTGGCCCAGGCTTCATCGCCGCGTACGGCTTTGGGTCGTTCGGCTTCCAGGACATCACGGATCCGGCTGATGGGTATCCCGCGCTGAACGAGGGTCATCCCGCGTCGAATGGCCTCGACGTGATCTTGGGTGTACACGCGATGGCCGGTCGGCGTTCGTTGCGGCTCGATGAGTCCGTAGCGGCGCTCCCAGGTCCGCAGCGTCATGGCGTTGACGCCCGTCAGGGCGGCGATCGTGCGGATAGGAAGGCGGTTCGACGGGCTCTCGGAGGGGCTGGATAAGCCGATCATGCAATGACTCAGAATTTTTCAGGTGCTGTGACACAAGAATAGTAGGTAGGTTTCAAAAGTGAGGCAAGACTTATGCAACAGATCTGGAAGAAGCCTCGGTCAGATCGCTTCAGGCAGCACCGCCATCTGAACGGGCCCACGGGTTGTCCGGTCGCAGCTCGCGGCGAGAATCGACGTGCACGGCAAACCTGCGTATCGTTCAGGCATGAACTCAGGCAATGCACTCGGGCCCGATGGGCAGAGCGATGTTCCAGCCCCAAGCGACGAGCGAACTGCCGCGGACGAGGCATACATGCGCGTTGCGCTCGCCCTGGCCGAGGAGGCAGCCAGGGCGTCCGAAGTGCCGGTGGGCGCCATCGTCGTGTGCGAGGGACGTATCGTCGGTCGTGGCTGGAATGCACCGATCGGTCTTGCAGATCCGACGGCACATGCGGAGATTCAGGCTTTGCGGGATGCGGCCCGGAACATGGGCAACTATCGTCTGCCTGGGTGCACGCTTTTCGTGACGCTGGAGCCTTGCGTCATGTGTGCCGGCGCCATTCAGCATGCGCGGATTGCTCGGGTAGTATTCGGAGCCGGCGATCCCAAGACCGGTGCTTGCGGCAGCGTCGTCGACTTGTTCGCGCAACCCCAACTCAATCACCATGCATGCGTGGCCGGCGGTGTCCTGGCGCAGGAGAGCGTCACGCTTCTGCGTTCCTTTTTTGCCTCTCGACGATGATGAACCTCCGAATCGACATCGATATCGCCAATCAGCACTTGAGCCTGCTGGATGGCGAGCGCATCGTGCTTTCTTACGCCATCTCTACCGCCAAGAATGGCGTGGGCGAGCGCAAGGGCAGTCATTGCACGCCTCGAGGGCGGCACGTCGTGCGCGCAAAGATCGGCGACGGTGCGGCTCCGAACACGGTATTCGTCGGTCGCCGGGCCACCGGTGAAGTCTATTCGCAAGAGCTGGCCAGCCGGTTTCCGAATCGCGACTGGATTCTCACCCGCATCTTCTGGCTGTCGGGATGCGAGCCGGGGCGCAATCGCCTGGGCGACGTCGATACGATGCGACGGTACATCTACATCCACGGCAGTCCCGACACCGTTCCGATGGGAGCCCCAGGCTCGATCGGCTGCATCAGAATGCACAATGCAGACATCCTCGAGTTGTTCGACCGCGTCCCCGTCGGAACGCCCGTCCAAATCCGGGATGTCTGATTTCGCATTGTGCAACGCCGCGCACAACAGCCCGACGAGCACGCGTTAACGCGTCGAATTAGAGGCGAGCACGCCGTTTGCTCTGGGTTGTGCGTCGCAAAATCTTGGGCTACATTCCCGCGTCCGGCGCTTCCGCCGGTCTTTGTTGCATCGAGTCAGGGAGTTCGTCATGCGGTTAGCAGGTAAGGTTGCCATCATCACGGGCGCCGGACGCGGTATCGGTCAGGCGACGGCCGTCAAGTTTGCGAAGGAAGGTGCCGTCGTGGCGGTCTGTGACGTGGACACCAAGACTGCTGAAGACACCGCCCGCATGATCGAAGCGATGGGTGGCAAGGCGATGGCGTTTGCCGTGAACGTGACCGACATGTCGAGCATCAAG
>JBIKKL010000378.1:0-5188 GCA_044360365.1 Burkholderiales bacterium
CGACGTGTTGGTCAACAACGCCGGGATCGTGGCCGATGCCCAGCTCAAGAACATGACCGAAGATCAATTCGATCGGGTCATCGACATCAACCTCAAGGGCACGTACAACTGCACGAAGGCGGTCGTCGACATCATGCTCGAGCAGCAGTCGGGCGTGATCCTGAATGCTTCGTCGATCGTCGGGCTGTCCGGAAATTTCGGACAGACCAATTACGCGGCGAGCAAGTTCGGGGTGATCGGGATGGTCAAGACCTGGGCCCGTGAACTGGGCAAGCGCGGGATTCGTGCAAATGCGGTTTGTCCGGGATTCGTGGCGACGACCATCATCGACAACATCCCGGACAAGGTCATCCAGTCTCTCGAGGCCAAGGTGCCGCTGGGGCGTCTCGCGCAGCCCGAAGAGATCGCCAATGTCTACGCGTTCCTGGCCTCGGACGAGGCGAGCTACATCAATGGGGCGGTGCTCGAGGTCAGCGGTGGCCTGACGCTGTAACGGGCGAATTTCCCGTCAGGGTTCCTGGGCGAGCAGGGCGGCAATCGATTCCCGATACGGCGCGCGTGCGATGCCACGCTCCGTGATGATCGCGGTCACCAACGTCCAGGGCGTCATGTCGAAGGCAGGATTTCTGACATCGATCCCCTCCGGCGCCCAGACGACATCCCCGTACCCCAGCAATTCGGCTGCGGCCCGCTCCTCGATCGGAATCCCGCTCCCATCCGGCAACGTCGGGTCGATCGTCGATATCGGGCAGGCAACATAGAACGGTATGTCGTGTCGGCGGGCCAGCACCGCCACGGGATAGGTCCCGATCTTGTTAGCAACATCGCCGTTGGCTGCGACGCGATCCGCCCCGACGATCACGGCGTCGATACCACCCAGGCTCATCAGGTACCCCGCTGCACTGTCGGGGATCAGCGTGACCGGGATACCCGACTGCCTGAGTTCCCACGCGGTCAATCGTGCGCCTTGCAGAAATGGCCGCGTCTCATCGGCGATGACGCGGACGGTCTTGCCCGCAGCCGCCGCGGATCGCACGACACCGAGTGCGGTCCCGTGCCCGGCCGTCGCCAGGGCGCCGGCGTTGCAGTGCGTGAGCACCGTACACGTCTGCGGCAGCAGGGCGGCGCCCAGTGTGCCCATGGTCAGGTTCGCCGCGATGTCTTCCTCACGGATGCGATGGGCTTCGGCGAGGAGTCGGTCCGCCAGGTTTGTGCTGGAGTCATGCAGCCAGAGCGCCTTCATGCGTTCCAGCGCCCAGCGCAGATTCACTGCAGTTGGTCGAGAGCGAAGGAGCCGGGCATGGGCTGCTTCGAGGCCGCTCCCGTGTGACTCAGATGTTTCCGAGCATTCACGCGCGGCCAACGCCATTCCGTAAGCCGCTGCACAGCCGATCGCGGGGGCGCCGCGTACCACCATGGCGGTGATGGCGTCTGCCACGTCCTGTGCGCTCCGGCATCGTACGTACCGTACGCTTCGCGGCAGTACGCGCTGGTCGATGAGTTCGAGCGCGTCCTCGCGCCAGCGCAAGGTTTCGACATCGAGCTGGGGGCGATCAGATGACCCGGTCATTGCCGCCGTCCACCGGTATCTGGGCGCCCGTGGTCCGTCCGAAAACGTCGGAGCACATTGCGCATACCATGGCCGCAACGTCGCGGCTGCGAACCTCCGTGCGCAGAAGATTGCGCGTGCGGTATTGCTCGACGCTGATTCCGTAATGTTCGGCGCGTGCTTTCAGCACGTTCTCGGTCCAGAGATCTGTATCGAAAACGGCATCCGGGTGCACGACGTTGACGCGGATCCCATCGGCGGCCCACTCGAGCGCCGCAACGCGTGCAAGCTGGGTGAGGCCGGCTTTCGAAGCGGAGTATGCGCTGGCGCCCAAACCGGGTGCCCGCACATTCTTCGAGCCGACGACGACAACCCGCCCATGGCGTGGAGAAAACTGCAGCAGCGGGTGGCACGCCTGCATGAGGGCCTGATTGGCGTCGAGGTTGACCGACATCACCCGTCGCCACTCGTCGGCGCGCTGCTGCCGGATCGGCGTGCCGCCGGGGAACATGCCGGCGTTCAGTACCAGCATGTCCAGACCGCCGAACCGGCACAGGGCACGCTCCAGTGCGGCCCGAACGCGGACTGGTCTCGTGATGTCGCAGGCAATGCCGAAGAAGTCCGGGCGCGCGTGCATCGACTCGATCGTCGAATCGATGTCCAGGGCAATCACTGCGGCTCCGTGAGCAAGCAGTGCTTCCACGCATGCGCGGCCGATGCCCGACGCGCCGCCGGTGACGAGCGCGATCTCTCCGGCGAACGCTGCAGGTTTCCCCGCCAGTTTGAGCTTGGCCTGTTCGAGTTCCCAGTATTCGACATCGAAGATGTCCCGGGCACTCAGAGCCCGGTAGCCGCCCAGGGCATGGGAACGCAGAATGACCTCGATGGTGTGTTCGTAGATTTCGGCCGCGATGTCTGTGTCTTTGGCGCTTCGTCCCGCCGTACACAAACCGAACTCGGGATCGAGGACGACGCGCGGCGCGGGATCCAGCATCGTCTTCGCCTCCTTTGCGCGTCGGGCGTTGGCGGTGAAGTACTGCGCGTAGTCGCGTGCATAGCGTTCGGTGTTGCGCCCTACCATGGGCAGACGCTTGGTGCGTATGCTGTGATCCGGTGTGGCCGGGCCTTGACTGGCAAGCGTGCCAACGTCGGGCCGACGACAGAAAGCGAGGGCGGCAGGTGTCTGTCGGGTGTGCAGCAGCATCGGAACCCCGGCCAGCTGCGATACGGAGCGTCTCAGGGAGGCGATCGACTCGATGGCCGGCACGTCATGGCGTACTCGGGAGGTGGCAAGCGACCACGCCTTCGCACGCTTCAGATAGCGTTCGGCCCGAGCGACAAGTTCGATCATGCGATCGTAGGCCTCGCGCGCGGTATCGCCGAACGAGAAGACCCCGTGATTGAGCAGGATCATGCCCTTCGTGTCTGCGTTGCGCTGGCGCGGAAACTCGCGTGCGCAAAGCTTTGCGAGATCGAAGCCCGGCATGACGTAAGGGATGATGACGCTATCCTCGCCATAGATCTCTTCGATGCGCTTGCGGCCGTCCGGCGTGTTGCACACCGCGAGCACGGCGTCGGCGTGAGTGTGGTCGACGTAGCGATGGGGAAGAATCGCATGCAGGATGGCTTCGACCGAGGGCGCAGGAGCGGTCGCCACGAGCCGCTGCGCGAGAAGCTCGTTCACCATGTCGGTGTCGGACAGCCGATCGAGCTGCGAGAGGCGCACGAGATAGTCGAGGCGCACGGGGGAGAATCCGGGCGCTTCGATCGTTTCCAGATCCCAGCCGCTGCCCTTGACGTAGAGGACGTCTTCCTCCTCGCCGAGCAGGTTCGTGCGCCGCAGCTTGACCGACGTGTTGCCGCCGCCGTGCAGGACCAGCGTCCGATCGCGGCCGAGTAGTCGCGACGTATAGACACGCAAAGCGAGCGGGGTGGTGTGCGTGGCGGCCTCGCGGTCGGACCAGAGATTCTTCATGCGGATCCGTCTCGGGAAAGCACGCGATTATAATCCGTGGCTGTGGATACCCCGGTCGACCATCGCATCGAAGAAGTGGCATGGGCGGATGCCGCCGACCGGCTCGGGGGTGTCCGTTACGAGGTATTCGTCGTCGAGCAGCGCGTTCCCGAGGAACTGGAATGGGACGAGGCCGACCCGGCATGTCGGCACGTGCTCGCGCTCGATGACCATGGGAATCCGATAGGCACCGGACGCCTGTTGCCGGACGGGCACATCGGGCGGATGGCGGTGTTGGCTGTCCATCGGGGCAAAGGTGTCGGACGCGCGATACTTGCAGCACTCGTCACGATGGCGCAGGCGCGCGGCGATGCGGAGGTCGTGCTCAGCGCGCAAACGCACGCAGTCGGTTTTTATCGCCGGTCCGGCTTCGAGGTCACGAGTGGCGAGTTCATGGATGCCGGCATCCCGCATGTGCAGATGCGCCGCCTACTCGAATAGCCGACCCGGTCAGCTTGCGGCTCGCACGCTTTCAATCGCGGGGACAAATACGGCTTGCGGGCCGTCGTCGAAGCGAAAACTCAGTCGATGCACGTGCATGGGATGACCGAACGGTCCAAACGTGTGTTCCTCCATCGCGACATGTCCCGACGCGTCGACGAGCAGGACGGTCGACATGCGCGTGCCGTAGTGCTCGGCGGCGATGAA
Organism: Burkholderiales bacterium; assembly: GCA_044360365.1. Classification (GTDB taxonomy): domain Bacteria; phylum Pseudomonadota; class Gammaproteobacteria; order Burkholderiales; family WYBJ01; genus WYBJ01. The sequence goes on from JBIKKL010000378.1 coordinate 4,212, forward strand.
CGGCGGCGACAGCACGCGCTCCTGGGCCTGCCCGACACCGGTATCGGGCAGTTCGCTATCGGGTGGAACCTCGCGTTTGGCAAGCGCGGCGAGTAGTGCGCTCGTGATCTCGGGGGCGCTCCGTGTCTGCAGTTGCTGCAGAGCGAGCTTGCCCATCTGAACCTTCGGCCAGGGGGTGTCCAGCAGGTGGTTCGACAGCCCGTGTACGCCGGGCGCCACCGGTCGCGGACCGACGTCCCGGTTCGAGAAATACCAGAGTCCGCGGCGGTCGCCGAGCAGCAGGTTGAAGCCGTTGTAATCCTGGGCGGTCGGGGCAAGGCGCTCCAGGTACTCCGCCGGCGACATCTGACCCTCCAGATAATCCGAAACGAGGTGGCCGCGCGACGGCGCATCTTCGCGCCAGCTCTTCGCGCGACGGTAGTTGGTCAGTGCGGCCCAGCGGCCGTCGCGGGTGATGCCGAGCCATGTGCCGCCGGCACGCAGGTCGCGACCGCCGGCGATCCGGGGGGCATGCTTCCAGAAGCCGATCGGCTCGGCGGGACGCTCGTAGGATTCGTCGCGATTCGCTGCGACGACAAGGGGGTAGCCGGGCAGGTGAACCAGCGAGAACAGGATCAGACACACGTTCAGAGAGCCTGCGGCAACGAGTAGGGCAGGGAGAGCAGCTCGAGCACGGGACCGGCGACGGTACCGAGACGCAATGGCCCATTATGCGCGAGTTCGAGGTGCAGGCAGGCAAGCACGTCATGGCCGCCGCCCGGGGCAGGGGCACAATCGACGATGGAGCCTACCGTTTGCGATGCTGCCGATACCGCGACGACCTCCTGCCCCAGGGTTGGGGCGACCCCGGCGCCGATGTGGGCGAGAAACATGCGCCGTTTGATTTCGCCGCGATATTGCGTGCGTGCCACGATCTCCTGGCCGGGATAGCAGCCCTTGGTGAAGCTGATGCCGCCCACGAGTTCGAGATTGATCAT
>JBIKKL010000375.1:0-5197 GCA_044360365.1 Burkholderiales bacterium
CTCGCAACTGCGGAAGCCGAGGGCAAGACCGGGGCCGAGTTTCTGCGCGGCATGATCGTGAGCTACGAGGCTCAGGCGCGCTTCGTGGAAGTCGTACCCCTGAGCCACGAGGGCTGGGATCAGACGCCGATCGTCGCGCTCGGTGCGGTGCTCGGCGCAGGCGAGGTGCTGGGCCTGGACCCGCAGCGCATGGCTCATGCCATCGCTCTTGCCATCGCCCCCAATATCGCACTCAACCAGACGCGAACCGGAACGCTGTCCATGTGGAAGGGGATGGCCGGACCGCAAGGTGCGCGCGCAGGAGTCTTTGCGGCGTATCTGGCACGCGAAGGCATGACCGGCCCGGACGATATCTTCGAAGGGAAGTACGGGCTCTGGAACCAGACGCTGGCCGGGCGTACTTTCGATCTGCCGTTGCCCGAGCGGTTCGACGGTCACACGTTCGCCGTTCAGCAAAGCATGATCAAGTCGTTTCCGACGCGCTTCAATTGTCAGGTGCCGGTGTTCGCCGCGCAGCAGTTGCGCCGCAAGGTGCCCGTCGAGCGTATCGTCGCCTTGAAGATCGAATCGATCCGGCAGGCGTTCGCGCGCTGGATGGATTCCCCCGAAGTGTGGCAGCCTCAGACGCGCGAGACCGCGGACCATTCGTTGCCGTGCACGGTGGCGATGGCGCTGCTCGATGGCACCATCACGCCGGCGATGATGGCGTCAGGTCGTTATCGCGATGCCGATGTACTGGCATTGATGCGCAAGTGCAGTATCGAACTTCCGGACGAGTTCGATCGAGTGGCGCCGGCGATCCGCTGCTGCCGCCTCACCGCGACGCTCGACGATGGCCGCAGCGTCGTCGTCGAGTATCGACGCAGCATGGCCGACGATGCGGCCGATCCCGGGTGGTCGCAGGCCGTGGAAAAGTTCGAGCAGTTGACGGCGGGGCTGCTCGTTGCCTCGGCGCGCAATCGTCTGATCGCGCTCGTCGATGTCCTGGAACGTCAGGAAACGATTGCGCCGTTGATGGCGCTGACGCGGCTCGGACACGAAGCCGGCGGTTCCTGACTTTCTTCTGCCAACCCTGGGTTGCAGCCCTTGTTCCAACCCAGGGTTGGGAGCGTCAGCGGCGACTGACGGCGAGGCCGATCAGGTCCTCGCCGATCGACTCGAGTTCGTCGAGATGACGGCAGGCGTCGATCAGTTCCGTGTACTGGTTCTCGCCGATCGGCAGACCGGACGCCACGGGGCTCAGGCGTTGCACGAGCGTTTCGAAGTCGAAGACGAACTCGCGTCCTGTGCCTTCGCGCGTGTAGCTCTTGCCGTCCTTGGTGAAGATGGTGATGCGCGGACCGAAGAGAGTGCGTCCGGCCATGGGAATCAGCGTGACGCGCTGCATGAGATCGAGAACTTCAGCCGGATCGCGCTCGTCGCCGCTCAGGGGCCATACCCGCAACAGCGGGTAGCTGCGAAGCACTGCGCCGTAGGCCGTGAAGTACTGGGTGCTGCCGACCTTCGGCTTGCCGTCCACACTGGGCAGTGGAAAGGCAGGGCTCGGGTACTGTGTTTCGAATCTATTGACCACGGCTTCGATGCGATCGATGTCGCGGCTCTGAATGCCGTGTTCCTCGCATAGACGTGCCGTGACGTCGATATGCGCGATGTTGTAACCCGATGTCGAATAGATGCGGTACAGCGTATCGAGGAACAGCCAATGCTCGCCGAGCCCGGCCGTGATATCGGCGAGCCGGACCCTGCGCCGCTCGGTGAAGCTGTGCGTCAGCAGGCCCTGATTGTTGCCCGTGTACGAATAATAGAAACCTGCGTCGCCCTCGAGCGTCGTTTCTCCGCCGCGCGTGCCGTGCCTGGCCATCGCGACCGCGAGCAGCGCATTGCGCACGGCGCCGCCTTCGCGCAGCGACTTGCCCCCGCTGCGTATCCCTTCCAGATTGCCTGCGGCGAGATTGACGCACTGAGCGATTGCGCTATGGATCTGATCGGCATCGAGCGCCCCGATCTTTGCAGCGGCCACGGCGGCGCCAAAGATGCCGAAGACCGGACCGGCGTGAAAGCCGCGTGCCATTGTCGTCGGGATGAACTCGGCCGCCATGCGTTCCATGACTTCGTAGCCGGCGACGATTGCGGCAACGAAGCGCTCGCCGCTGCAAGGCGTCGCTTCCGCTGCGGCGAGAGCCGCCGGCACGATCGCTGCGCCGGGGTGTGTCAGCATGCGAAACGTATCCCACTTGCCGCCCGCGAGTATCGCCTCCGAATTCACGAACGCTGCGCCGGCTTTGGTGAGCCGCGTGCCGTGGCCAAGCACCGTGGCCATGCCTGCACCGCCCGCTTCCTCTTCGGCCATCATCGCGAGCGCGGTGCGCGTTGGCGACATCTCATAGGCGAGGAGGGCTGAAGTCAATGCTTGCAGAGTGACGCCGCGGGCGCGGTCGACGACTTCCGGCGGAAGATCCGCCGTATCGAGATCGGCGACGAAGTGTGCGAACTGGCGGCTGAGTGACATGGGCGACTCCTGTTTCGATGCGAGAACTTTCGCCGAGCAAGTGTAGCGCCATCAAGACATGGGATTGGCGGCCGGCGGCGGATCGCCCGGCAGCGGAATGAATTCGCCCGCATCGAGATCGGGCAATTTCATGCGTTGCGCGCGCCAGTCGGCCTTGGCCTGCTCGATGCGCTCGCGCGACGACGAAACGAAGTTCCATTCGACATAGCGGGGTCCTACGCTCTCTCCGCCGAGCAGCATGAGGCGTGCGGGCGACTGGGCGCGAATGACGATATCGGCGCCATTGCGGAACACGAGCATGCGATCCGGTCCGAAGGTATTGCCGTCGACGAGCACCGAGCCCGCAACCACATGGGCCGCACGCTCTCCGAGCGTGGCCGGAAGGGAGAGGGCGGCGCCCGCTGCAAGTTCGGCATGGGCATAGAAGAGGGGCGAGTGCGTCGAAGCGGCGGCCTTCATTCCCATCAGGTCGCCTGCGATCAGATGCACGACGAGGTCGTTGTCCCGCATGGTGGGCAAGTCGCTCCCGCGGTGATGGCTGAACGAGGGCGGCGCTTCTTCATGTTCGACCGGCAGCGCGACCCATGCCTGTATGCCGTGCAGGTGATCTCCCTGCGTGCGTGCGCGTTCGAATCGCTCGGAGTGCGTGATGCCTCGACCGGCGACCATCCAGTTCACCTCGGCGGGGCGGATGGGTTGCTCGCTCCCGACGCTATCCCTGTGCATGATCTCGCCGTCGAAAAGGTAGGTCACCGTCGCGAGACCGATGTGCGGATGAGGGCGAACGTCGACCGAGCGCGCGAGGCCGGGCTGGAAATCCACTGGCCCCATGACGTCGAAGAACACGAATGGCCCGACCATTCGTCGCGCAGGATGGGGCAGCACGCGAGCGACTTCGAAGCCGCCGAGATCCCGGCGGCGCGGTTCGATGATGTGTTCGAGCATGATCGTTTCCCGTAACGTGTAGTCGACGCGACTCTCACACAGATTCACAGCAGCGAAAAGCACGTCCGGTGTCCCCCGGGCACGACGATTGCGCAAGTGCAGGCCCCCGTCTGTACGCGCCGCTCCGGCATCCGGTAGGGTGCCGATCTCCCATGGAACCCTCAGACCCTCAACTTTCCGACAACAAGGCTTTCGTCGTCCTGGTCGTGCTGGTGTCGATCGCCTTCGTTGCGATTCTCTGGCCGTTCTGGGTGGCAGTGTTTTGGGCGACCGTGTTGGCCATCGTCTTCTCGCCGGTGAATCGGCGCATCCAGCGCTCGATCAAGGACAGACGTTCGCTTGCCGCAACATGCACCGTCATCCTGGTCGTGTTCATGGTGCTCCTGCCATCGGCCTTGGTCGGTGCCATGGTGCTGCAGGAGGCCGCCGTACTGGTTCAAAGCATGCAGTCCGGCGACATGGATCCCGCTCGCCTTTTCGAGCGGGTGTTCGACCTCGTTCCCGCATGGGCTGCCACCCGGCTTCACGAGATGGGGTTGGCAGACCTGGAAGGATTGCAGCAGCGGCTGTCAGCGGGTTTCTCGAAGGGCGCGCAGGTCGTTGGCACGCAGGCACTCAATCTCGGCCAAAACACGTTCGACTTCGTCGTCGGTGCGTTCGTCATGCTCTACATCCTGTTCTTCCTCCTGCGCGACGGCAGACTGCTCGCTGCACGCATACGCGATGCCATACCGCTGGAGCCGGGGCTGCGCGATCGTCTCACGTCTCGCTTCATCAAGGTCGTGCGCGCGACGGTCAAGGGCAACGTGGTGGTCGCAGTGATCCAGGGGGCGCTCGGCGGTCTGGCCTTCTGGGTGCTCGGCATCGAGCCGGTCTTCCTGTGGGCGGTGCTCATGACGCTCCTTTCGCTCTTGCCGGCCGTCGGCTGCGCCATCGTGTGGCTGCCGGTCGCGCTCTATCTGCTCTTCAGCGGCTCGATGTGGCAGGGCATCGGTTTGATCGCGTACGGCACCATCGTGATCGGCCTGGCCGACAACATCCTGCGCCCGCTGCTCGTCGGGAAGGATACGAAGATGCCCGACTACGTGATCCTAGTGACGACGCTGGGCGGCATGGCGCTCTTCGGACTGAACGGGTTCGTGATCGGTCCACTCGTCGCGGCGATGTTTCTTGCCGTATGGGACACCGTGGCATCTGCGCGTGTGGAGAACGGAGCGACCTGAGCGGGCAGGATCTGCGCATGGCAGCGGACGGGACGCAGTGCTGCGGTCTGCCGATCATCTTGCCGTGAACGATTCGCATCGGTCGGCCGCAGAGGGGAAATGCGCGCGCGAGGGAGGGAAGGATCCGATGGAACACGATGCCTTGGCCGGTGTGCCGCCCATCCCAAGGAACGAGCCCGCGCCGGGTGCTGCTGCGTTGCGTGCGGCACTCAGTCTAGTGGCCGACTGCTTTGGTGTGTTTGCCTGTGTGCGAAATTCGAGTGGCGGCATCGTCGATTTTTGTCCGGTGTCCATGGAAGCAGGGGCACGGGGCGCCGGTTTGGGTGCGCAGCAATTCGATACCGCAACGGGTGTGCCGATATCGCTTCATCCCGGTGCCGACGGCATGCTGTTCGACGCCTATTGCGATGTCGTAGCGACCAGTCAGCCGATGCATCGCGTCGAGGCATGTGCCATCGATGACGACCGCCGCGATTCCGCAGTTCGCTGGTACGAGGTCCGGGCATCTCGACACGGGGAT
>JBIKKL010000261.1:0-6688 GCA_044360365.1 Burkholderiales bacterium
GGCGCGACGTCACGGACCGTCAACGCAGCAACGAGACCTTCTATCGGCTGATCGATGGGAACCCCTTCGGTTTCTACGTCGTCGATGCCGACTTCCGGCTGGCTCGGGTGAGCAAGGGCGCACAGAAGGTGTTCGAGTCCGTGCAGCCCCTCCTCGGTCGGGACTTCGCCGAAGTGCTGCGCATCGTCTGGACCGAGCCTTTCGCCTCGGCTGCCATCGCTCGGTTCCGCCACACGCTGGCGACGGGCGAGCCTTACCTCGCGCCGAGCACCGTCGAGCGGCGCAACGATCTGAGCGTTGTCGAAGCCTATGACTGGCGGATCGAACGCATCGAACTGCCCGATGGGCGGCCCGGCGTCGTGTGCCATTTCTACGATCTCTCCGAGCGCCAGCAGTACGAGGCGGCGCTCAGAACGAGCGAAGCGAAATTGCGCCTCGCACTCGAGGCCTCCAGCACAGGGCTGTGGGAATGGGACTCGGGCACGGGCAGGCTCGTCTGGTCGCCCGACACGCATGTCATCCATGGCATCGCACCGGCCGATTTCGACGATGACATCGCGTCGTTTGTACGACTTGTCCATGCCGAGGATCGAACGGGTGTGCTCGATGGCCTCGGGACGGCCATGGCAACTCAGACGCCGTATCGGGCAGAGATTCGCATCATCCGCCCTTGCGGAGAAATGCGCTGGGTGGCTGTGAGCGGACGAGCGTACCGGAACGGGGACGCGACGCCCGTGGTCATGTTGGGTACGGTGCAAGACATTACCGAGCGCGTGCGCTCCCGGACGCGACTCGTGGATAACGAGGAGCGTCTGAACTTCGCGCTGCTCGCAGCAGGGGCGGGCGTATGGGAACGCAATGCCCAGGATGATCTTCTGGCCTGGTCGCCCGAGAGCTACGCGCTCTTCGAGCGCGATCCCGCCAACGGCCCACCCACGACGGGCGAGTTCTACGCACAGTTGCATGTCGACGACGCGTCGCGCGTGCGCGGTGCCGTTATCGACGCACTGGCCGGGCGTACGCCCGACTATCGCGTCGAGTATCGGCTCCGGCGCCGCGACGGCACCTATCGCTGGCTGTTGTCACGCGGTCGCGTGGAACTCGATTCGCAAGGACGCCCGAGTCGGCTCATGGGATTGAACTTCGACATCACCGAGCGCAAGGCGGTCGAGGATGCGCTTGCCCGCACGGCGGAGCGGCTGCAGCTCGCCAAGCGTGCCGGCGGCCTCGGTATCTTCGACTACGATGTCCTGAGCGGGGTGATCGAGTGGGACGATCGGATGTACGACCTCTGGGGGCTCGATCCCGCGGTGCGTGTGGACTTCGATACGTTTCTCGGCGGGGTCCATCCCGATGATCGCCAAGCGACGCATGCCGCCGTCGCTGCCGTGCTTGATCCACAGGCCGGCGGACACTATGCCGCGGAGTACCGCGTGATCGACGCTCGCGCCGGCGTCGTTCGGTGGCTCGCAGCGCGCGGCCAGGCGGTATTCGTCAACGGGACGCCGGTCAGGGTCGTCGGAACGGTCCAGGATATGACGGAACGCAAGATCGCCGAGGTTCGCTTGCGCGACAGCGAAGCGCATTTTCGCGCGATGGCCAATGCGGCGCCGGCCATGCTCTGGATCACCGAGCCGGGCGGCCGCTGTTCTTTCCTTTCGACTCGATGGTACGAATATACCGGGCAGTCCGAAGGCGAGGGGCTCGGCTACGGATGGCTCGATGCGGTGCATCCGGATGACCGCGAATCGTCTCGCGTCGCGTTGGGACGGGCGGATGTGCGGCGCGAGGCGTTCTCGATCGATCATCGGGTACGTCGTTCCGACGGGGTCTATCGCTGGGTCATCGACCAAGGGCGGCCGCGCTTCGATGCGGCCGGCAACTTCGCCGGCTTCGTCGGTTCGGTCATCGACATGCATGCGCAACGAAAGGCACTCGAAGCATTCCACGAGAGTGAGCAGCGTTTTCGCGCGCTCGCGGACAACATCAGTCAGTTTGCATGGATGGCCGATGCAGGCGGCGAGATCTTCTGGTACAACCGGCGCTGGTACGAATACACCGGTACCACGCTGGATCAGATGCGCGGGTGGGGATGGACCTCGGTACATCATCCCGATCACATCGATCAGGTCGTTGCGCAATGGCGGCACGCGTTGGCGTTCGGCGAGGACTGGGAGAGCACCTTCCCGCTTCGTGGGATCGATGGGTGTTATCGCTGGTTTCTTACTCGCGCCTCGCCGATCCGAGACGCCCAAGGGCGCATCTTGCGCTGGTTCGGCACCAACACCGACATCACCGATCAGCGCGCAGCGGAAGCCGCACTCCTGGAGGCGGACCGACGCAAGGACGAGTTTCTCGCCGTGCTCGCCCACGAGTTGCGAAATCCGCTGGCACCGCTGCGTAACAGTCTCCAACTGCTAAAAATGCAGTCGGATCCGGCGCTCGGCGCCCGGCTGCGGGTCATCATGGAGCGGCAGGTCGATACGCTGGTTCGTCTGGTCGACGATCTCCTGGATGTATCGCGCATCACCCATGGCAAACTGCAACTCGACGCGGCTCGCATCGACCTATGCGAAGCCATGCGTGCAGCGCTCGAAGCGTGTGCGCCAATCATCGAATCAGCCCGGCACCGGCTCGACCTCGACATCCCGGCGCAAAGCGTCCCGGTCTGGGGCGATCACGTGCGTTTGGCGCAGGTGTTCTCCAACCTGCTCAACAATGCGGCCCGGTATACGCCTGCACCGGGCATCGTTCGCTTTTCGGTGCGTGTCGACGGCGGCACTGCGATCGTCGAAGTGGCCGACAACGGCGTCGGCATCGCCCCGGACATGCTGGAACGCGTGTTCGACATGTTTGCGCAAGCTCCCGGCAGTACCGACCATGCGCTGCATGGTTTGGGAATCGGTCTCTCGCTCTCGCGCAGTCTCGTGACACTGCACGGCGGCACGATATTCGCGCAAAGCGAAGGCCTGGGATGCGGGAGCCGATTCATCGTGCGCCTGAGCGTGCTCGCGGACGAGGCGTCGACAACGCCGTGCGCGAAATCAGGTTCGACGGGCTGCTAAGGTCGTCCCCGCTTCGCATCGATCGGACATCGCCCGGGAGCTTCACCCCGGCGTACGATCGTGCCATCGCACGTACCGATCCACGAAGCCTTGGTGGAATAAGAACATCGCGCCGTGTCGGCGCTTATGCGGCTCGATTTCCTGATGGAGGTCGCGCTCGAGCCGTGAGATTAAGCGCGTCATGAGCCGCGAAATCCTGATTGGACCTCAAGCGGATTATGGTAATGTCCGGCGCAAGGACACTTTCCATCCGTATTGCCATGCACGTACTGCGGCGACTCGCGTCGAGAGATCGCTGCGCGTCGATTCGAATGGAAGTCCGAGCGTAAAGAGGGGCGACCGTGAAGAAGTTCGACGCAATTCTGAGGGGCTGTGGCTGCATGGATCGCGGCGTGCAAAGTCGTTGTCTCTCTTCAACCATACGCTGCTTTCCGTCGTGGCCGTAGGGCTCCTGATCGGCTGGATCTGGACGCAGTTCGAACTCGCTGCATCGAAACGGGATGAGCTGACGCTGGCAGCCGCACAGCAGGAAAACGCCAACGTGGCCGCCGTCGTCGCTCAGCATACGATGCGCACGCTGGGCGTGGAAGCGTCGATGCTCTATCAGGAACCACGTCGCTGGCAGGAACTCGTCCATGTCGAGGATCTTCAGACGGCCCGAGCCTTCATCGCCGACCAGCTGTGTGGCGTGCCGGCGATGTGCGAGATTCGCATGCGCCATGCGAGCGGCAGTTATCGATGGATGCATGGTCGTTCCGTCCCCTGGTACGATGCCCATGACACCTTGTTGTCGGCAGGCATGGCCGACGACATCACCGATCGAAAGCAAGCGAACAGCGGCTGCGCGATGCGCAGCGCCGAGTGCGCGTGCGTATCGGCGTGAAAGGCGAAGGCAACGTGTCGGTCGCCATATCCAGCCGTGGCGAGATGCCTGTCACTCATGCCGATAACGCGCGTCTATCGGACGGCCCGGGGCTCGGTTTGATCCGGGCACTGATGCCCCCGCGCGGTGCGGCGCTCGCATTGGAAAAGCAGGGCGACGATGTCTGTGCGACTCTCACGCTCGCGCAGCCCGCCGTCGAACCGAAGCCGTAAATCGCAGCCGCTTGAACTCATGGCGTGGTGGACGCTTTTCGCCATGTCGAACACGGAGGATGAACATCATGTCGACCAAAGATCCACTTCAGCAACGCAAGCCGACGATACTGGTCGTGGACGACGACCGTCTCGTTCGGGTTACGATCGCCGCGGGCCTCAGGGAACATGGTTATCAGGTGATCGAGGCCGAATCGGGGGAGGAGGGGCTCACGCTGGCATTGACCCAGCATGTCGATCTCGCCCTGCTGGACGTCAAAATGGAGGGGATGTCAGGCTTGGAACTTGCCGAGCAGTTGCGGGTACGCACGAGTATTCCGAGCATGTTCCTGAGTGCATACGGTGATGCGGATCTCGTGCGCGAAGCAGGTCAGCACGGGGCACTCGGCTATCTGGTCAAGCCGATCGACCCGTCGCGCGTGGTGCCCGCCATCGAAACCGCACTCGCCCGCGCGCACGAGATCGGAGAACTGAGACGTGCGCAGTCGAGCATGGCCGCCGAGCTTGCGGGGGCGCGTGAAGTCAGCCTGGCAACGGGTATTCTGATCGAGCGCTCGCACCTCGATCGCGTCAATGCATTCGAAATGCTGCGGCGGCATGCGCGTTCCCAGCGTCGAAAGCTTCGCGACGTGGCCTCCGAGGTGGTCGACGCGGCGGAAACGCTGAACCTCGTACGTTGATCGCCGGGCAGACATGAGTCGAATCCGGGCAGCCGTCCGGCAGGCGGTGCCGGACTCGGGCGGTCCGGCACCCCCGCGTACCGGCACATGCCGGCGTCAACGCTCGTGGGTTCAGATCTCTTCCCCGCTCGGTATCGGTTTGCGTCCATGACCCGAACGCAGGAAGATTTTGCTCAGCAGCGGCCACAGGATGATGATCGCTGCGATGGCGATGATCGTCGCCGATAGCGGGCGCGTAAAGAAGGTGGTCATGTCGCCCTGGGCCATCTTCAGCGATTGGCGCAGCGACACTTCGAGGTAGCCGCCAAGCACCAGACCGAGTACCAGCGGCGCGAGCGGATAGGTCATCTTGTTCGCGATGTACCCGACGATGCCGAAGGCGAACATCAGCCACAGGTCGAGGACGCTGTTGTTCACGCTGTAGACGCCCACCATGCAGAAGATGGCGATCAGCGGTGCGAGTACGCGGTAGGGTATCTTGAGCACCGCGACGAACGCCGGGACGAAGGCGATGTTCAGCACCAGCAGCATGACGTTGCCGATGTACATCGACGCGATCAGTCCCCAGACGAAGTCCGGGTTCTTCGTGAAGAGCAGCGGCCCGGGCTGCAGGCTGAACAGCGTCAACACCCCGAGCAGCACGGCGGTCGTGCCCGATCCGGGAATGCCGAGCGTGAGCAGGGGAATCATTGCGCCACCGGTGGATGCGTTGTTTGCGGCCTCCGGTGCGGCGACGCCGGCGATCATCCCGGTGCCGAATTTCTCGGGCGTTTTCGATAGTCGTTTCTCAAGGGCGTAAGCCAGGAACGTCGAGATGGTGGCCCCGGCGCCCGGCAGCACGCCCACGGCGAAGCCGATGATGCTTCCGCGAACGATCGGCATGGCGCTGTCTTTGATGTCCTGCTTGGTAATCAGCATCTCCCGCAGGGTCGTCTTCATGATCTGGATCTCGGTGGGCGAGTCGACCATCGCCAGCACCGTGCCCAGGCCGAACATGCCGACGGCAATCGGGAGGAACCCGATCCCGTCCATCAGTTCGAGATGGCCGAAGGTAAATCGAGGGTGGCCGTCGATGGGATCGAGTCCGATCGTGGCCATCGCAAGCCCGATGAACGCCATCGCATAGCCTTTGGCGCGGGATCGGCCGGTGAGCCCCGTAATCGCCGACAAGCCCAGCAGCATCAGCGCGAAGTACTCGGGCGGACCGAAACTCAGCGCCGCTTCGGCGAGCGGCGGCGCGAGCAGGGTGAGCATGACGACACTGAAGGTGCCGGCGATGAATGACCCAATGGCGGCAATGCTGAGCGCCGGTCCGGCGCGCCCCTGCTGCGCCATTTGATAGCCATCTAGACAGGTCATCAGCGACGAGGATTCGCCGGGTACGTTGAGCAGCACCGATGTGATGGTGCCGCCGTACATGCACCCGTAATAGACGCCGCACATGAGTATCATGGCTGCGATGGGATCCATGCCGAACGCGAGCGGGATGAGGATCGACAGCCCGGCGACCGGGCCGATTCCCGGCAAGGCGCCGATCAGGGTGCCCAGGATGACGCCGATCGTCACGAACACCATGTTGATGGGGGCGAACGCAACGGAGAAGCCGAGCGCCAGGTTGGAGAGCAGATCCATGCTGTCAGACTCCCGAGGGCGAGGGGAACGGCGTGAAGTCGTCGATCGACCGAGATTGCACGTGAATCATTGGGTTACGGGGGAACTTCTGGGTGTCCACCGTCATCGTCATGAAGCGAAAGGCCCCTGGGGCAGCGGCACGCTCAGCCACATGGCGAAGACGGCGTACAGGATGCCTGCCGCCGCCAGGGGAGCGACGATCAGGGTGAGTGGCGA
>JBIKKL010000413.1:0-4828 GCA_044360365.1 Burkholderiales bacterium
TACCACTCGCTCGCCTTGCACAACAACACCGAATTCAACCATATGCCCTACCTGCCGTTTCCGCCGTCCTGGCCGACGTACCTGCCGAAGGACATGATCGCAGACTGGTTCGAGGCCTATGCGTGGGCAATGGAGATCAACTATTGGGGTGCCGCAGAACTCGTCTCGGCGGACTTCGACGAGTCCACGCAAACGTGGCGCGCGCGCGTCCGACGCAGCGACGGCGCGGAGCGCGTCCTGCGGCCGCGACACGTCGTCATGGCAAACGGGCTGGTCGGCTTCCCCGCCATTCCTAAGTTGCCCGGACTCGAAAGCTTCCGCGGCGATCTCATGCACACTTCGGAGTTCAGCACCGGCATCAAGTGGCGCGGCAAAAAGGCCCTCATCATCGGCACCGGCACCAGCGCGCACGACATCGCGCAGGATCTGCACGCAAACGGGTGCGAAGCCACGCTCGTTCAGCGCGGCGAGACCATGGTGATCAGCATCAACCCCAGTGCCAAGCTCACCTATGGAATCTACGAGGGCGTCGCGCTCGACGACGGCGATCTGCTTTCGATGACGAACACCTTCCCCGTATTGAAGAAGAACCTGCAGCTGCTGACCAGGCGCATGGTCGAGTACGACCGCCAGATGATCGATGCGCTCATCGCCCGCGGCTTCAAGTGGACGATGGGCGAGGACGGCGCGGGTCACCAGATGATGATCCGGCGCCGCTACGGCGGGTACTATCTGGATGCAGGATGCGCCGATCTGATCATCAAGGGCGAAGTCGGGCTGCTCCAGTTCGACCGCATCGAACGCTTCGTCGAGAATGGGGCATTGCTCGAGGACGGATCGGTTCAGGACGCGGACCTCATCGTGCTCGCGACGGGCTTCGTGTCGCAGGAGGTCGTCGTGGAGAAACTGTTCGGCGAGGCTATCGCGAAGAAGGTGGGCCCGGTCTGGGGTATCGGTCCCGATGGCGAAATGAACAACATGTGGAAGCGCTCGCCGCAGCAAGGTCTGTGGTTCATCGGCGGCAGCTTTGCCCAATGCCGCAATTATTCGAAGTACGTTGCGCTGCAGTTGAAGGCGGTGGAGACAGGCATCGCGGCGTGACGGCGAATAGATCCCGCAGGATCCGGCGGCAGTGAGCGAGAATTGATCGGCAGCGACCGAAAGGATGGCGGTGGATTCGCGCCCGTGCCTTTGCGCTCGTCCCCGATGACTGCGTTTTCCCTTGTATCCTTCGATAACTCAACATTGCGCATGCCTCGTTCCCTCCCACAGGAGTTCTCGTGAAGCTCTGGTATCAAAGTCTCGCCCGTGAGACCGAATCCACACCCTACGGGGCGATCCTTCGCCGGGTCGTCGAGAAGGCGGCCGATCCCGGTACGGAAGTACACATTCAGGGCATACGCGAATCGGCGGGGATCGGTGTGCACTACCGTTTTCTGGAGTATCACGATACGCGCGAAGTGATCTACAACGCGATGCGGGCGGAGCGCGAGGGCTACGACGCTTTTCTGATCGGTAACGCAAGCGACGCCGGGATCGAGATCGCTCGCGAAGTCACGAACATCCCCGTGCTCGCGCTTACCGAGTGTTCCCTGCTTGCCACGTGCATGATGGGGGGTGGGAAGCTCGGCCTCATCACGGTGAGCGACAAGTGGACGCCGCGCATCATGGACAACGTGCGGCGCCTCGACATGGAGCGCCGGGTCGTCGGGGCCGAAGGGCTCGAAACCACGCCGATCGAGCTCAAGAAGGCGATGGTGGACGAGAAGCGTCGCGAGGGTGTCATCACGGATTTTCTCGCCAGCGCACGCCGGCTGCTCGACAAGGGCGCAGAGTTCATCGTGTGCGAAGGCGGCGATGTCATCGTGTTTCTGGCCGAGGCTGGCATCTACGAAGTGGATCGCGCGCCTGTGATCAACGGCATCGTGGAATTGATCAAGATGTCGGAAACCGCGGTGAAGCTGCGACGGCATACGGGACGCTTCACGTCCAAGCGGTTTGGCCTTGCGGCACCGAGCGGTGAATATCTCGAACGCATCCGAGCCTTTTACGGCGAGGATGTCTTTCCCGGGGCGAAGTAATCGATGGCGCTGTCGGGGCAACCGTCGTGAGCAGGCCGAACCTGCAATTGTTGAGCGCAGGCTCGGTCGAACCGGGCCTCGTGCGCGCCGTCGAGGCGTTTTCGCGGCGCACCGGCGTCGACGTGCGAATCGAATGGGCGACGACCCCGAACATCCGCCGCCGGTTGAGCGCGGGGGAGCAGTTCGATCTCGTCATCGTCACGGCAGATGCTGCGCGCGAACTGACTGTGGATGGCAGGTTGAAATCCGAACCGCACGTCGGCATAGGAAGCGTCGGCGTGGGCGTCGCCGTGAGGGCCGGCGCGAGTGTGCCCGCGATCGAATCGGCCGAGTTGTTGAAGCGTGCGCTCAACGATGCCGATGCCGTTATTTTCACTTTGGCCACGAGCGGCCTTGCCGTCGAATCGATGCTGCGCAGGGAAGGGGTTTACGATGCGCTGCTCCCCGCTATCCTGCGGTTCGAAACCGGTCCGCAAATGATGGATCACCTGATTCACAGCGCAGGCAACGTCGTCTGCCTGGGGGCTGCCGTGGAACTCAGGATGTTCGACGGGCAGGGGGTTCGTTACGTGGGGCCGCTGCCGGAATCGCTGCAACATCGTACGGCCTACGTCGCTGCCCGTGCCACCGCTGCGGTGTGTGTCGATGCGGCTGGCGCGTTGGCCGCTTATCTCGCAGACACCGATGGACGTCGTTGTCTCGCCGAATGCGGCGTGGACGTGTCTGCGGCCTGATCCGTTCGAGACCTGCAGCTACGCGAGCAGTTCGCAGATCCGTGCATGCACTTTGTCGTCGATCGGAATCGTGCCGCGTTGTATTGCGTGCTGTCGCCTTCGTTGACTGCCATCCCCGGGGACCCGCACCGGATCACCCGCTTTCATGGGGCGATTCGATGCGATCGTCTCGCGCATCGCGGAGACCGCCTTCTTGAAGGCGCCGCCCGGCGCGATGCGTTCGGGATCGATCAGGACGAAGAACAGGCCGAAATCCCCGGTCTGTTCGATGACCGGCCGGCTGCCCGCCAGTACGCCGAGCAACTGAACGGCAATCGAAAGCGCGCTGCCCCGCTGTCCGCCCCAGGTCAGGAACGCACCTTCCAGGGCCGCGGCGGGATCGAGGGTCAGGCCGCCTTGAGGGTCGACGGCGACGCCATCCGGAAGCGGCTCCCCCTTGGTCTGCATCAGGACCACGTCGCCCCAGGTGATCGCCGAGGTGCCGATATCGATGACCATCGGATCGTCGAGGCTGGGAAATGCGATGGCAAAGGGATTCGTGCCCATGAGGCGTTCGGTGCCGCCGAACGGCGCAACACGGGCGGTCGTGTTCGTCGTGTGCATCGCGACGAAGCCCTGGCGGGCGGCGCGCTCGACGTAGTACGCGCAGCGCCCGCTGAACCACGTGTTGCTGGCGGTGACGCACGCGATGCCGGTGCGACGGCAAATGTCGATGCCCTTGTCGACTGCGACGAGCGAGGTGACGTAGGCCACGTGGTCGCCGCCGTCGACGTGAGCGAAGCAGCCGTCTTCGCGGGTGATCCGAACGGCTCCCGGCCTCTCCTTGGTCTTCAGTTCATTGACGATCGCGATCAGGCGCGGCAGGCTCGAGAATTCGTGCCCGCACAGTGCTGCTTCGACGAGATGATCGGCGACGATGCGTGCGTGCTCCGGCGTGCAGCCGTGCCGCACGAGCACGCGCACGCCGAGATCGGTAGCCTCCTCGATACCGAGTTGCATGCGGCGACGCTCAGACCTTGGCGCCCATCCACGGGTGATCCGCAATGTCGAACAGGCTGTTCTCCGGGCCCTTGAACTTGTCGGACCGCTTGGGCCGATAGTTGACCTCGGTGGATTCCTCGGGCAGTTCGTCGTACGCGACGGCGCCGTTGTCGAGGCAGCGCTGCGCCGTGCCGTCGAGATCTTCGACGAAGACGCCAAAGTGATGCAGCCCGGTATAGTCGAGGCCGCGATCGATCTGATCCTGCTTGAAGTAGAGCACGGAGATGTTGATGGCGCCGTCGGTGAGGACGACCCCGCGGGCGCGCGGATTGTCGATCCGGCGGATTTCCTCGAAGCCGAAGACGTTCTTGTAGAACTCGGCCTGCTTCTCGGGGTTCTGGCTGGCGATGGCGAGATGCTGTATGCGTGCCACGGTGATCTCCTCGATGAAATGTAAATTGCGTGGTCGGGCGTTCCGTTGCAGTACGCCGCGTCGGCGTCGTGCTGCCCAAGCGTTGATTCGAGCACGTGGGTGTTCGCGGCGATCGACGACTGGGTCTTCGGTACCTCGCCAGTATCGATGCGCAGCGAAGCCGATGTCAATTCGATAGCCGGGGCTGCACGGAACGAATGGGAGGCTCGCGACGCGCTTCAATCGGGAGTCAAGAGATCTCGAATAATGAGAACCTGTTCGCTGAGCCCGGACTCAGCTCACCGCTCGCGCAGGACGATCGACCCCATGTTCGCCGGAGCAGATTCGGGTCGTCGCATTGTGTCCGGCGCGGGTCACAAGCTTGATCAGATCGGGGAGATCGGCTTGCTTCACACGTGTCGCCCGCGCCGCAATGCCCAGACTCCCGAGCACATGACCATCGCCATTGAAGAGCGGCGCGGCGATACCGAGTGCGCCCTTGCGGTACTCGCCCACGGTCATGCAATAGCCGGCCCTGCGGATCTCCTTGAGGTGCTCGCGAAACGAGTTCCAGTCGGCCCCGAGACCCGACGCGGCGATCGTCTTGCGGTGCCTGGCAA
>JBIKKL010000242.1:0-7052 GCA_044360365.1 Burkholderiales bacterium
GCGGCGGCAAGTGGGCGAGGATGATCTTCGATGCGGCCCCCTTGAACAACGATCTGCGTTCCCCGCGGCTGAGCAGCCCTTCCGGGGCGTCTGCCTTGAGCTCTTCGCGTACGCACATCACGGTGCCGCTGAAAAGAATGAACAGCAACGCGCTGTGTCCGCTGCGCGAAGCAAGCCGCTGCATCGGTGGTCCGCCGGCGATGTAGACCGGGTCCTGCAGGCGAATGTGACGGTCCAGTTCGATGATCCTCGGCCCCAACACATACGCACCGCCGGCGACCGGCGCCAGAAAGCCGGCCGCCTGCAGCACCTTGAGATAGCGATAGCACGTCGCGCGCGAGTTCCCGGAATACCGGATCAAATCGTCGGCCGACCACACGGGCGCGGCGAGCGTGAACACGTCGAGCAGGCCCAGCATCTTTTCGAGGCTGCTCATCGATGGGCTCTGCGCGTAACAAGTCTCATATGGCTGGACAACCTTAAAAGTGCCGACTAACATGCCTCGACGATGGGCGGGCTGCAGTGCGCCAGGGCAATTGTCAGCATCGAGCACTATTCGCACGTCGCTGCGTTCGCAGCGCATCGCACTTCGATGCAAGCGCCCGGGCGGCGATTGCCGCAAGTGTAAGTCGGCAGAGCGATTGATGCAGCGACCGTCGAACGCGATCAGCATGGGTACGAAGTCGACCCGTGATCGCACTGTGCAGCCGCCGGGTCGGCGCCTCGTGGGCTGGATCCTGGTCGAGAAGCGCCGTGTCCCGAGCATCTGTGGGGCGGCGCACGCTGGAGGAGGAGAGCGGTGCAAAGAACGCGCAAGTTCGCTGCGATGGTGGTTCTTGCACTCGCGATGTCGGGTGCATCGTGGGCCGCGTACGCCCAATCCTACCCGTCGCGGCCGATTCGCCTGATCATCGGATCGTTCCCCGGCGGAGGAATCGATTTCGTCGGCCGCGTGGTGGCGCAGAAGATGTCCGAGAACATGGGGCAACAAGTCATCGTCGACAACCGTGGCGGTGCCAACGGCATCATCGGTATGGATGCCGCGGCCAAGGCATCCCCCGACGGCCACACGTTCTACATGGGAACGGCCGGACACATCGGCGTCAATCCGGTGCTCGTAGCGAAGCTGCCTTTCGACATCGAGAAGGACTTCGCGCCCCTGACGCTCGCCGCAACGCTGCCCTTCCTGATCTACGTGCACGCATCCCTGCCGATCAAGACGCTGCCGGAACTGATCGACCACGCGAAGGCCAATCCGGGCAAGCTGACCTGGTCTTCCAGCGGGGATGGCGGATTGCCGCACCTGTCCGGCGAACTCATTCGGCTCGCGAGCAGGATCGATACGCGGCGCATTCCCTACAAGGGCAGCGCACCGGCGTTCAACGATCTCGTGGGCGGACGCGTCAACTACTCTATCGAAGTCATCTCCATTGGTGTCAGTCATGTGAAGGCCGGGCGGCTGAACGTGATTGCAACGACGGCGCCGAAGCGCTTGCCGATGTTTCCGAACGTCCCGGCGGTGAGCGAGACGCTCCCGGGGGTGGAGACACTCAACTGGTACGGGACCATCATGCCACGCGGCGTACCGAACGAGACGGCCACGAAGCTGTACAACGAATTCGTCAAGGCGTTGCGGGATCCGGAGACCTCGGCGAAGCTGACGACGAGCGGCTTCGATGCCGACGGCCGACCGCCGGCCGAGTTCGCTGCCTTCCGGCGAGCGGAGCAGGCGCGCTGGGGCAAGGTCATCGAGCAGGCAGGTCTGACGAAGCGTTAGAGGCGCGCCCGCGGGACGAACCTGGCGGCGCTTGCAATCATCGAGGAAGAGACGATGCGCATTTGGGTGCAGGTGTTTTCATCGCGAAACAGAAATCCTAATTTCCACATGGCGCTCGAGGAACATCTGCGTTCCGTCGTCGAGCCCGGGGTCGAGATCGAAGTGCGCGGCACGAAGAAGGGCGGCCTGGGCGAGCAGTTCCGTTTCTTCCAGGCGATCGATACGCCGGACATCATGGAGAACATCCTCGAATGCCGCGCGGCGAAGGGGGACCAGCGCTACGATGCGTTCGTGACGCTCAACTCGACCGATCCCGCGCTCGTCGAAGCGCGCGAGGTACTCGACATTCCGGTCCTGGGGTTTCTCGAAACGACAGCGCTGGCAGCCTGTACGATGGGACAGAAGTTTTCGCTGATTACCCCGAATCCGAAGTTCTCGCTCTCGTACACGCAGAAGATCGAGCTCTACGGCCTGGAGAAGCGACTCGCTTCCATCGAAGCCATGGACGTGCCGCACCTGCCGGACTACCGGAACGCATTCCTCGACCCCGCTGCGCACGAGCGCGTCATGCAGGAGTTCGATGGCGCAGCGCGCCGGGCGGTGGCCGCAGGCGCCGAGGTCATCATTCCGTGCGGCTCGCATGCCGTGCTTCAGTCGCGACGCAAACTGCGCGAGATCGATGGTGCCTTGATCATGGATGGTCTTACGGTGCTGATCAAGGCGGCCGAGAACGCAGTGCGTCTGCAGCGTATCCTGGGCACGATGGTCAGCCGCAAGCTCCTCTATCAGGCGCCGAGCGCTACCGTGCGCGAGATGGCCAAGCGCGACTACGGCATCGATCTGACGTAAGCGTGGCCAGGCCGAGAGTCCCGGCCAGCACCGGGCAAGGAGGAGACCCATGAGTATTCGCAAGTCATGCAGAGGGAGCGTCTGGCCGGCGCTGATGGTCGCCGCCGTGGCGATGTTTGCGGCTTGCGCCACCCTGGCGCAAACGTTTCCCTCGCGTCCGGTTCGCTTCATGGTGCCATGGCCGCCGGGTGGAGGCATCGATATTTCGGCGCGGGCCCTGCAGCCCAAGCTCGCAGAGCTGCTCGGACAATCCGTCATCATCGACAACCGTCCGGGGGCGGCCGGGATGATGGGTACGCAGATGGCGGCTCGTGCGCCAGCCGATGGTCACACGATTTTGCTCGGTGCGGCCGGGCCGAATGCGATCGTGCCGTTGGCGATGCCCAAACAACCTTACGAGCCCCTTTCGTCGTTCGCGGAAGTCGCGCATTTTGCGAACACCGTGTACGTGTTTTCCGTGCATGCCGCTTCGCCGATCACCTCGATCCGCGAACTCATCGCGATGGCGAAGTCGCATCCGGGTAAAGTGACCGCGGGCGTGACGGGAACGGCGACACCCGCCCATATCGCGGGCGAATACATGCGAGTCGCCTCCAGGGTCAGCATGACGACGGCGGTCTACAAGGGAGCTGCGGCGCCTTTGCTGGCCGTGATGGGCGGGGAGATCAACGTGTCGATCACGACGATCTCGCCGGCGCTGCCGCAGTTTCGTGCAGGCAAGGTGCGCCTGCTGGCGGTGACTTCCGGCAAGCGCGTTTCGCAGGCGCCAGACGTGCCGACGCTGGTGGAATCCGGCTTCCCGGGGCTGGAGATCGTGAACTGGTACGGCGTATTGGCACCTGCCGGCACGCCGACGGAAATCATCGCAAGGCTGCATCGTGACGTCACGGGCGCAGTCCGCGCGCCCGAGGTGCGTGAGCGCCTCGTCGCAGCCGGCCTGGAACTGGTGGAGTCCACGCCGGCGGAGTACGCTGCGTATCGCAGGCGTGATCTGGCCATGTGGGCCAGGATGATCAAGGAAACCGGCATCCGGATGGAGTAGGATCGGCGCGGTTCAACGGAGTACATTGCCATCATGAACGCTGCGCGCCGAGGCCGGCTCGGCCCCATCTGCGATACCCATCTTCACATCTTCGGCGATCGCGATCGATATCGGCTCGGGCACGAGTTGCGATCCCAGCCCCCAGATGCGCCGCTGGAGCGGTTTCTTGCGCTTGCCGAGCCCGAGGGTGTCGAGCGCATGGTGTTCGATCAGCCGAGCCACTACGGGTTGGACAACAGTTGCATCCTCGATGCCATCGAGGTGGTCGGACATGATCGCGCGCGAGCCATCGCAGCCGTCGACGTAGACCATGTGACGCGCGCAGAACTTGCTGCACTCGATCGACGCGGCGTACGCGGCATCCGCGTGAACTTCGGCTATCGCTCCACTGATCCGGACATCGCGAATCAGGCCGCCGAGCAGGCGCGCAAGCTCGCCCCCTTGGCTGCAGAGCTCGGCTGGCATCTCGAACTGTTGGTGCCCAATGCAGCGCTGCAGGTGCTGATCCCGACATTGGCGGCGCTACCGTGCGACTTCTCCGTCGGGCACTTCGGTGTGTTTGCCGCGGCGCAGGGTGTAGATCAACCTGGCTTCGACGACTTTCTGCGCTTGCATGCCAAGGGGCGATGCTGGGTGAAGTTCACGGGCGTGTATCGCATATCCAAGGTGCCCGGATTCACCGATATCACGCCGATGGCGCAGGCCTTCGTTCGCAACAATCCGGACCGGATCGTCTGGGGCACCGATTGGCCGTTTCTCTCGCATCTGGATGTCGTCACGTACCCGCAGGTGCTGCGATTGTTCGAGACGTGGGTCCCGGACGAGCCGCTGCAGCGCAGAATCCTGGTCGAGAATCCGGCAAAGCTTTTCGGGTTCTCTCGCCAGACGTAGCTATTGGGGGCGTCGCCCGGTTCGGCGTCGATGCCATCACGAATGGGAGGAGGCGAGCATGACGAAAACGCAGGCGAAGTACATATTCGCAGGAGGCGATCACGAGCGGCATGCCGATCCTGCCCGCAACTTCGGCGGCCTCTTCCGTCGTCCGGTCGGCGATGGCGAGTGGGAGTCGATCACGCACGGATTGCCGAAGAACACCGAGGCGAAGGCTTTCGCCATGCATCCTACCGATCGCAACGTACTCTATGTCGGTACGCAGGATGGACCGTATCGGTCGACCGACGCCGGGTCGACGTGGGAGCGCGCCGGGCTTCCCGAACGCGATGTCGACATCTACGCGATCACCTACCATCCCACCCGAGCGAACGTCATGTATGCCGGTGCGGCGCCGGCGGCCGTGTTTCGAAGCGACGACGGCGGAGAGACCTGGAAGCGACTGCCGAATGCGCTCTCTCCCGGCCATTGCGATATGGACTTTCCCGTTCGCGTCATTCGAATCGCCGTCGATCCGACGCGACCCGATGACGTCTACGTAGCCCTCGAGGTCAGCGGCGTCATTCGCAGCGACGATGGCGGTGAAACGTTTGCCGATGTCTCGGCGCCGCTCATTGCCCTGGCCGAGCAGCCGCATCTCAAGAGCCGCATCGGCAGTGATATCGACGCCGAGGGCATGCTCGATTCGCACGCCGTCGTCGTCAGCGCCGCGGCGCCGGGTTCCCCGATGCTCGCCGTTCGCATGGGTTTGTTTCGTGGCGTCGATCGCGGCGCATCGTGGACGGACATGGCAATCGGTCGGTTCTCGCCGCTCACGTATTGCCGCGACATCTGTGTGTCGCCGCACGACCCGCGCACGTTGTACGCGTGCCTGTCATCGGCGGCGCGAAGCGACGACGGAACGCTCTATCGCAGCGACGACGTGGGTGCAACCTGGCGTCGCGTGGATCACGGCATTGCTGCACGCGGAACCATGATGAGCGTGACGGTCGCCCATTCGGATCCGAAGCGCGTCTACTGCGTGTCCCGCTGCGGGCAAGTGTTCGGTACGGAAGACGAAGGCGCCACATGGCGAGAGTATCCGTTGCCGCAGGGCGTACTGCAGCGCGTGCGAGCGGTGGCCTGCATCTGATGCTTCCGAAGAAGAATGCGTCGAATCCCCGGTGCGACCGCGCATCGGGCTGCTCGTGGGGCGTGCGCGTCGCCGGCTGCGGCGCGCGGCTCGAATAGAATCGGCCGCATTTCCTCGGTGGAGAACCCCATGCGCATCTGCATCCAGAGCGGCACGCCGCTCGGTACGTCCGATATCTACAAGCCGTACTACGAATCGCTCAAGCGTCATTCGCAGCGCGTCGCACGCTCCGACACGATCGTGGAGTTTCCGAATCTCGGCCGCAATCTGCCGGGTGCAGCGCGCAGCCGCACGCATCTGCATTTCGTCGCGCAGGAAACGATCAAGAGTGCGATGCGCGCCCAGGCCGAAGGCTACGATGTCTTCGTGACGCAGTGTCTCGATCTCGCCTTTCACGAATTGCGGGAGATGGTCGACATCCCCATCGTCTTCATGACGCAGGCGACGCTTGCGTTCTACGGCCAGATTGCACCCAACTTCGCCTTCCTCGTGAACGGCGAGCGACTGCATCATTTCTTCCGGGAAATGGCGGAGCGCTACAAGGTCGTCGATCGCATGATCCCCGGCGGTTACGTGACGTTCGCGTTTACGGATTACGCGAAGCTTTGGAATGAACCGCAGCCCTTCATCGATCAGTTCATGCCGGTGGCGCACACACTTGCGGCCCGCGGGGCGGCAGCGTTCTATCCTGCCGGTCTCTATTTGAGTCAGTGGCTGATCGACCAAGGCATTCGGGAAGTCGACGGCGCGATCGTGATGGATCCACTTGCCATTGGCATCAAGACGGCGGAACTCATGGTCGATCTGCAAAGAGTCGGCGTGAAACCCTATCGGGCGGGCATGTGGGCGGTGCCGTCCGAGGAGGTGCGACAACTCATCGTGAAGGAACTCGGCGCTTAGCATCCCTGGATTCAAGGTTCGATCCGCACCATTTCCGTGCGGAGGCTCCTGTTTATTTGGAGGCTTCGCGGTGTTTTTTGCTCCAAGTTGGTGCTTGCCGCGGTGGCGTGTTGGCGCCGCGCAACACCCGCGTACGTCATTCGTTCAGCCCACGTTGAAGGAGTGTCGGGCAAAGCGGTAAACGCGACAGAATGCGTGCATAGCGGCGACCTTGCCGCGTGTCAGAAAAATTGGAGACCGCAATGCGTAAAGCGATCATCGCATCCCTGCTTGCCACAAGTTTCGCTGCGCCGTTCGCGCAGGCTGCCGACTCGTCGCCGCACACGCTGACGGGCAACGTCGGCATCTACAGCCAATACATCTTCCGTGGCCTGACTCAGACCAACCGGGATCCCGCGCTGCAAGGGGGCTTCGACTACAGCCATTCCAGCGGCTTCTACGCCGGCACGTGGCTGTCGAAC
>JBIKKL010000613.1:0-3286 GCA_044360365.1 Burkholderiales bacterium
GTTCCACCAGATCATGAACGCCTTGCCGACGATGTTTCGATCCGGTACGAAGCCCCAATAGCGGCTGTCGCTGCTGCTGTCCCGGTTGTCGCCCATCATGAAGTAGTGACCCGGGGGCACCTTGCACCGGAAGCCCTGATCATTGTAGACGCAATTTTCGCGAAACGGGAACTGCTTTACCCCGGAGAGTTGCACCGGCGGCTGCTCACCCTGCACCAGGATGGAGTGCGTATGCGTACCGAGCGACTCGGTCAGCTTTTGAGCGTTGACGAAGTTCAGCCCTGACTCCACGTAGCTGTAGGTGCCGTCGGGCTTCATGGCCACAGCCTGGTCGTTCAGATAAAGCTGCTTGTCTTTGTAGGCGACGACATCCCCCGGGATGCCGACGATGCGTTTGATGTAGTCGAGCGACGGATCCTCGGGGTAGCGGAACACCATGACATCGCCGCGCTGCGGCTCGTTGATATCGACCAGCTTCAGGTTCACGACCGGCAACCGTATGCCATACGTGTGCTTGTTGACCAGGATGAAGTCGCCGATCAGCAGCGTCGGCAACATCGAGCCCGAAGGAATCTTGAACGGCTCGACAAGGAAGGAGCGCAGTACGAAGACGATCAGAATGACCGGAAAGAAGCTGACCGGATACTCGATGAACCACGGAACGCGTGCTTCCGGGGCCCGGCGCTTGCGCAGTACGAACTTGTCGATCGCCGTGACGATGCCGGTGGCAACAAGCAGCAGGAAGAGAATCAACGCGAAATTCATGGCTGCCTCCACGCATCAGGGCGCCGGCGAGGGCGCTCGCCCTGCCCGCCTGCGGCGGCGCTCATGACTTTTCTCCGACCTGCAGGATGGCAAGAAACGCTTCCTGGGGGATCTCCACCGAGCCGACCTGCTTCATGCGCTTCTTGCCGGCCTTCTGCTTCTCCAGCAGCTTGCGCTTGCGGGAGATGTCGCCGCCGTAGCACTTCGCCAGCACGTTCTTGCGCAGCGCCTTGACGTTCTCGCGGGCGATGATATGGGCGCCGATCGCGGCTTGGATCGCAACATCGAACATCTGCCGGGGAATGAGTTCGCGCATCTTCGCGGCGAGTTCCCGGCCGCGATACGGCGCGTTCTGCCGATGGACGATGAGCGAAAGCGCATCGACCTTGTCGCCGTTGATCAGGATATCGAGCTTCACCAGATCGGATGACCGGAATTCCCGCAACTCGTAATCGAGCGAGGCATAGCCCCGCGATACCGACTTCAGGCGATCGAAGAAGTCCATGACGATCTCGTTGAGCGGCATCTCGTAGGTGAGTATCACCTGGCGCCCCGAGTACTGCATGTTCTTCTGCACCCCGCGCTTCTGATTGCAGAGCGTCATCACGGGGCCGACGTAATCCTGCGGCAGAATGATCGTGGCTTCGATGATCGGTTCGCGGATTTCCTCGATCTTGGAGGGATCGGGCAGTCTCGACGGGTTCTCGATCTGTACCAGTTCGCCGTCGCGCATCAGGAGTTGATACACCACCGTCGGTGCGGTGGTGATGAGATCCATGTCGTATTCGCGTTCGAGGCGTTCCTGCACGATGTCCATGTGCAGCAGGCCGAGGAACCCGCAGCGGAAGCCGAACCCAAGGGCCTGGGAAGACTCGGGTTCGAACTGCAATGAAGCATCGTTGAGCTGCAGCTTCTGCAGGGCCTCGCGCAAGGCCTCGTACTGGTTCGATTCCACCGGGTACAGACCGGCGAAAACCTGCGGCTTGATCGCTTTGAACCCCGGCAGCGGGACTTCGGCGGGACGCTCGGCGTGGGTCAGCGTGTCGCCCACCATGGCATCGCGCAACTCCTTGACGCCGGCTATCACGAAACCGACCTGGCCTGCCGAGAGGGACTCGCGAGCCGCGGACTTCGGCGTGAAGACCCCGACCTGCTCGCAAAGATGAAGCGCCTGCGTCGCCATCATTCGAATCCGCTCTTTGGGCTTGAGCGTACCGTCGACTACGCGGACCAGCATCACCACGCCCACGTAGTTGTCGAACCAGGAATCGATGATCAGTGCCTTGAGCGGCGCTTGCGGATCGCCCTTCGGCGGCGGAATGCGCGCGATGACGGCCTCGATGATGTCATCGATGCCTTCGCCGGTCTTGGCACTTGCGCGTATGGCATCCTGAGCGGGAATTCCGATGATGTCTTCGATCTCGCCGATAACTCGGTCCGGTTCGGCCGAGGGGAGATCGATCTTGTTCAGCACCGGCACCACATCGACGCCCTGCTCCGTTGCGGTGTAGCAATTGGCTACGGTCTGTGCCTCGACGCCCTGCGATGCATCGACGACCAGCAGAGCACCTTCGCATGCCGCGAGCGAACGTGAAACTTCATAGGAAAAATCGACGTGGCCGGGCGTGTCGATGAGATTGAGGGCGTAGATCTCGCCGTTCCTGGCCTGGTAGCGCAGCGCAGCTGTCTGTGCCTTGATCGTGATGCCGCGTTCGCGCTCGAGATCCATCGAGTCGAGGACCTGTTCGCTCATCTCGCGCTCGGAGAGCCCGCCGCAGCGCTGGATGATGCGATCGGCCAGCGTCGATTTGCCGTGATCGATATGGGCGATGATGGAGAAGTTGCGGATGCGTTGCATGCGGTTCGATCGTCGGCGCGTAGGGCCGACTATGCGGCGCGGGGCTGCCTGACCTGCGGTTGCCTGGAAGATTCTGGAACCAGCGGATTTCGCCGCGAGTTGGGGCCGTATTCTAGCGGAATGAATCCAGATGCGCAGTAAGTCGCTCTCGGTCCAGGTGATAGTGACAGATGCGCACGTCGCCGTGAAAAAGTACGGGTACCCACTCACCGAAGCGGGACTCCAGATCGGGGTCCCGATCGATGTCGATCATTTCAATTTCCAGCGCATGTGCATCGCTCATCCTCTCGAGCGCAAGGATCATCTCGTCGCAGAGATGGCAGTAAGTTCGACCGTAGACCGTCAGGCGAACTGGTTCTGAACGTGCCGGGGCGCTCACTACGAGAAGCGCCACGCTGCGGCCCTTCTCGAACTGCCCGATGAGTTGGGAGAACTGTTCGACCGATCGAATGCTTTGATTGTTGACCGCGACGATCACATCCCCGCGTCGAATGCCTGCTCGGGCCGCCGCCGCGCTTGCATCCTCGACCAGTACGCCCCCGGAAATCTTCAATTCCTTCAGTTGGTCTTCGCGCAAGTCCTGCAGGGTCAATCCGAGTTTGCTCAGTATCGCGGAATCCGGCGCGGGCTTGCCCGGAGCGCCGCGGCGCGGGGCGCGCGTTG
>JBIKKL010000615.1:0-3278 GCA_044360365.1 Burkholderiales bacterium
CGGCCGCTCCGACAGGCGTGCGCACGTCTACGGAGAAAAATTCGCGCTCGAACGCATCCCGCAACGCGCGCAGCTCCGCGGTGTACTTCCCATTCCGAGGCGTCACCGCGAGATAGGTCGCCAGTGCCAAACGGGCTCTATAGGCCTTGTAGGTCCGCAGATGTGGCGCGATCTGGCGCAACAGGGCAAGCGCTTGCCGGCTGCTGATCTGATAGTGATAGCTCGGCGCGTGACGTTCGCCGTAGGTTCGTTTGTTCGATATGCGCCCGGCACCGCCGGTTTCCCGGATGTATTCCAGCAATGCGCGTTCGTTGTTCGATATGGAAACTACGATGCGCCGTTGCTCGTTTCGATGCAACCGGCTCAGCGTGATGGTGCCTTCGCCATCCACGATGCCTGCGATGTAGGCGGCATCGACATCCGTGAGTACGAGTACGGAACCCATACTGGAGAAATATACAGCAAACGAATCCCCGGGGGATCAACCCCGGGGCTCGTCGTATTGGTGGAGGCGGCGGGACAGCCTGATCCGCTTCTTTCGAAGCGGGCTGGACTATGCCTTCATCCCGAAACGCTCGGGATGCGGGGCGTGTTATCCGCATCTTGTCGTGCTGATGCGAATCCTAGTGCCGGCTCGGTCGGATCGCTCCGATTCAGCCGGTCTATGAGTCTCTACAGGGCAGGCCTGAGGTTGGCCCTCTACCTACCCCTCGGCGTTGCCATACCGCGCATTTGCGCGGCCCAGGGTTCGCCGATGTGAGCCCCGTTGTCACTCTGCTCTTGCGAGCAGAGGCGACCGTGTTGCGTTCTGCTGCAACGTTTGTTGATCGAACCCGCGTCCGCAAGCCCTCTACAGACAGATCTACATACTTAGCCTGGCCATTTGGGTCTCGCTTCGCGTCCGCCGGCCGGCAGGCTGACGCTAGGCCAGTCACTTCGACGGATCCGCTCGGCCAAGTGACCAGGCCGGGCAGAGAGGCTGATGAAAATGACGCT
This sequence comes from Burkholderiales bacterium, assembly GCA_044360365.1. GTDB lineage: Bacteria > Pseudomonadota > Gammaproteobacteria > Burkholderiales > WYBJ01 > WYBJ01. The sequence continues at coordinate 997 of JBIKKL010000615.1, forward strand.
GCACCTTCCGGTCTTGCGACCTTCGGGCCTAGCCCATCAGCAGACTAGTGCAGCGTCTAGCCGGTGTTAGGCGGCTAGAGCGTAACGCTCGTCGTTGGCGTTTATAGCTGTTCCAGTGGATTTACGAGGGAACTGGTCCTCGGTATGCCCTGCGCTGCTTTGTAACCCACGTCGAAACCAGGTCGCCCCCGGTGATCGAAACCGTACGCCGTCGAAGACGTACCGCCCGATTGTCTCAGATATCGTGCCCGATGCGGGTAATTCAAGGGGCAGGCGGTGCGGGTGCAGCGGCGACACTCGGAGGTGCCGGCGCGGCATCGGTGGTCGGGCTGGGCGGTGCCGCTGCGGGCGGGGATTCTTCGGGGGCGCTGAGCTTGCCGGCCTCATCGCTCTCCATTTCCTTCCAGTCGCAAATCACGCCACGCTTCGTGGGGACGGTGAGCACGCCATTGATCTGGCCGAAGGTGCCGCAATAAGGCATTCGGTCGACCTCGCGAGCATGAATCAGAAACTTGTCCTTCGTTTTCTCGATCAGCATGGTGCCGCTGATGAGACTGATCACCGTGCCGGCACTGGAATCCAGCCATTTCGCGCGGCCGTCGCCCGGCCACGATTCGAAGGAACAATGAAAAGGCCCGTTGCTGCTCCAATACGCCAGGTAAACAGGCTTGTCGCGTATCGTCTCCATCACGAGCCGTGTCTGCTTCTCGTAGGGGCCGACCTTGCATTGATGTCTGATCTTCGGACCCGTCGGCGCCGCGGCCTTCTTCGCTTGCGCGTGCTTGGGCGGTGGCTTCTGCTGCTGCGCCATGGCCGGTGCGACGGCAAGCGCGGCGACAGCAGTCAAGAGCGTGAGCGTCGAGCGCATCGAATTCCCCCTGAGAGCATCAAGCATGAATCCCACTATTGTGGCCGCTTCGGCGGAAAGGCGTCAACGGAACAAGCCGTGCGCACGACGCGTTCAATTCGATTTGATCCGGAACGAACGCAGCGCTACGCGTGGTCACGTAAGCGCAGCCAACAGATCCAGCGGATGCGATAGCCAGTAATCTGCGGCCCATTCGCGAGCGGGCGTGCCGGTGCCGAGATAGCCGTACTCTGCGACAGCGACCGGCATGCCGGCAGCGCGGCCCGCGATCATGTCGCGCTCGTCGTCGCCGAGGTAGATGCATGCTTGCGGGGCGACGCCGATGCGCTCGGCAGCAACGAGCAGCGGCAGAGGATGAGGTTTGCGCTGCGGCGTCGAATCGCCGCAGACGATGCATCCGGCTCGCTCGTCGAGCCCGAGCTGGCGCATCAGTGGGAATGTGAACCGCTCGGCCTTGTTCGTCACGATGCCCCAGGGCAGGCCGCGCGCTTCCAGGGTTTGCAGCAGTTCCGCAATACCCGGGAACAGTCGCGTCTCACGGCAAAGATTGCGCTCGTAGAGATCCAGAAATTCCGTGGCGAGCGCATCGTACTCGGCTGACCCGGGGGCAAGGCCGAAGCCCATCCCCACGAGACCACGAGCACCGCTCGACGCAACGGTGCGCAAGCGTTCGATCGGGAGGCTTGGTTTTCCTCGAGCGCTCAGCAATACGTTGAGGGCGTAGCCCAGGTCGGGGGCGGTATCGGCGAAGGTGCCGTCGAGGTCGAAAAGTACGGAGCGTACGGAATCTACGTGCTTTTCGGCCTTAGCCATTCTTTACGGTGTGCAGCAGGTAGTTGACGTCGGTGTTGCGCCCCAGGCCGTAGATTTTTGTGATCGGGTTGTAGCTCATGCCGATCAGTTCCTCGGGTTCAAGGTTGACACTTTTTGCCCAGCGCGAGAGCTCGGAGGGTTTGATGAACTTCGCATAGTCGTGCGTGCCTTTCGGCAGCAGTTGCAGTACGTACTCGGCGCCCACCACGGCGAACAGGTAGGCTTTGGCATTGCGGTTGATCGTTGAGAAAAAAACATGTCCGCCCGGCTTGGCCAGCGCGGCGCAGGCGGCGATGGTACTCGCCGGATTAGGGACGTGTTCGAGCATTTCCATGCAGGTGACAATGTCGTAGGTGCCGGCTTCCTCAGCGGTAAGCTCTTCGGCCGAGATGCTGCGGTAATCAACGCTGCGGCCGCTTTCCAGCAGGTGAAGGCGGGCTACGCTGAGGGCCTTGTCGGAGAGGTCAATGCCGGTGACGGTTGCGCCTTTTGTGGCCATGCCTTCAGATAGCAGGCCACCACCACAGCCGACATCAAGCACTTTCTTGCCAGCCAACCGGGCGTGGCCGTCGATCCAGTCGAGGCGCAGCGGGTTGATGTC
>JBIKKL010000076.1:0-11856 GCA_044360365.1 Burkholderiales bacterium
TTCCTCCCGCTCCAGACCTATCTGGTACTCGTACATCTCGCGCTGGGAGCGCACGGACACATACTCGCCCGCCGCCATGGAGAAGGCACCCGCGAGCAGTCCTGCGGCACCGGAAAGCATGATGACAGCAGAGTCCGCCGTGGCACCCGCAACGCCCAGAATGAGACTCGCATTGGAAACGAGCCCATCGTTCACACCGAAGACCGCCGCTCGCAGATTGCCTCCGGCCATGACGCTGCGATGCCGGTGTTCTCCGCCGTCCGCCGCGTCGCCGCGATGGTGACCGGGTGCTTCGTGGGCATAGATCGACATCCCCCGAATCTTCATGGCCGAGAGTACGTGCCGCAGGGCACGCGGCCCGAGTGTCTGCAGCAGCCGCGCGACGATCCGGGCGCGGATGTCGGGGCGGAACCATTCGGGGACGCTGCCTGCGGAACGTCGGGCTCGTTCTGCCCACAAGTCAGCCTGCTTGTCGGCCTCGGCAGCCAGTTGTTCGAACAGTGCTCTGCGCGTGGGATTGCGCTCGGCGCGAGCCACGGCACGATAGAGCCATGCGGAACGTTTTTCTTCGATCCAGCCGTCGACGCTCATTCGGATTTCTTTCGAGTTCGGGTCCGGGGCAATCGAACCCTGTAGGCGATCCAGCATGCCATGCCGAGGCATGCCATGGTCAAGGAGCATGCCGCCAACCCGACAGCGCTGCCGTAGACGCGATGCGAAATCGCTCCGGCCAGGAAGGCGCTAAACGCGCTTTGCGAGAAGCCGATCATCGAGGAGGCGAGGCCGCGGCGCTCCGGCATGAGATCGAGGATCTGAAGCGTGATGCTCGGCATCGCGATGCCCAGCCCGAGCGTGTAGCCGAACACGGGCAGAATGGACATTGGGAGCGTCGCCGCATTGTGTGCATGGTAGTAGACGTTGAACGCCGCCCACCCGCACATCAGGACATAGGCAATCAAGACGGTGGCGAACGAGGAGAGGCGGCCCGCAAGTCGGCCCGACACGAACGAACCGATGATCATGCCGAGAATCGCCGGGCCGAAGATCCAGACGAACTCGGTGCGCTCCAGACCCAGAATGCGATAACCGAACGCCGGGGCAGATACGATGTAGATGAAGAAGCCGGCGAAGTTGCAGCCGTAAGCCGCCACGAGCAGCAGGAAGCGTGCATTGCGCGCTGCCGCCGCGAAGCCTCGCAGGACCGAGCCGAGTGAAAGAGGAATGCGGCGTGACGCAGGCAGGGTTTCGGGCAGCCAGCGCCAGGTCAGCAGACACAGCAGTGTCGCGAGGGCACAGAGAAAGCCGAATACCGATCTCCAGCCCCAGAGGTGACCGATCCAGCCGCCGATGATGGGTGCGATGCCGGGTGCGATGCCGAAAATGATGGTGACGAGTGCCAGCGCCCGTTGGGCCTGATTGTCGGCATAGAGATCGCGCACCATGGCCCGCCCGACGATCACGCCTGCACCGGCTGAAAGTCCCTGCAGGAAGCGCGCAAGCAGCAGCGTCTCGAAGCTCTGCGCGAACGCGCCGACCAGGGCCGCCAAGGCATACGCGGCCATGCCGAACATGATCACGGGGCGGCGCCCGAACGTATCGGACAGCGTGCCGTGCATGAGCATCATCACGGCGAACGGCAGGAAGTAGACGGTGAGGACCTGCTGCATGCGCACTTCGCCGACGCTCAGGTGAGCATCGATGTAGGGGAAGTTCGGCAGCAGCGTGTCGTTCGAGAAGGGGCCCAGGATCGAAAGGCATCCGAGCAAAACGACGAGGGCCTGGCCGCTCAGACGTCTCGGGTCGCTTCCGGAGCGGGGGGCAGGCGAAATCAATGGAAGCGGCCGACGGTTCGCACGTACGAATTCTAGCAGCCTGGGGGCATCGCCATCGGCGCTGACCAAACGCGTCACGGCCGTCGGCCCAGGGAGACAACGCTCATCGATGAAACCCGGTGCGACAACACCATGAACGCTTGCGGTTAGTTGGGCTGCGAGTGGGGTGCCGGACTCGATGCGTGAAGCAGGCGAGTCGGTGCATCCCGACACTTGCCTGCGCATGAACGCATCGATCGCTGGTGACGATGACTGGTACGGAAATCGCTGCAATGAGCATTTGCCGTTCGGAATTCGATTCGAGCGCATCAAAGACCGGTCATCGGCAGAACGAAACGGACGACGTCCGGTCCTTTCACTTCCTACCACGACGACGATCACTACTATAAGGAGGTTTCCATGCTCGATACTTTTCGTAAGCGGGATAACGTGCGCCCGACTCCCGGCACCCAACCCGGCGTGAGAACCGGCGCACCGAACCTCGTCCATGCGCCCGGTGCGTTGGCACCCGCGGTGCCGGCTCGCTCCGAACCCGCGGTTGCCAATTCCGCGTCGCTCGATCCAAATCCAGCGACGTCCGTGGCTGCAGAGGTACGGGAGTCCGCGGCCGCCGAAGCGACGAGTTCAACCAAGTCCGAAGCGGTGCCGAGTGTCGCCCGTCTCACCGTCGGGCCCGACATCAAGCTGAAAGGGGCGGAGATCACGGATTGCGACACGCTGATCGTCGAGGGTCAGGTCGATGCAAGCATGGACAGCCGCGTGGTCGAGATTGCCGAGAGCGGCATTTTTCGCGGCAAGGTGCAGGTCGACGTGGCCGACATCCGTGGCCGTTTCGACGGTGAGTTGACTGCGCTCAAACAGTTGGTGATTCGCGAAACGGGCAAGGTGTCCGGAACGATCCGCTACGGAAAGATCCGTATCGACGAAGGCGGCACGGTATCCGGCGATGTTGCATCCACCCAGGATGCAGCGGCGGAAGCGGCAGTGCCCGCGCGGCCGCTGGAGGCTGCAGCCCGGAAGTAGTCGCCTGTGCGGCGTGGGCGGGTCTCGTACTTCGTTGAGGGGCGCCGGCTCATCGAGCACGCTGTCGCTTCGCGGGTTCGCGTACGGCGTGCGTGCTCAACTGCCCAGCGTGAAGTAGAACGTGGCGCCCTGACCTTCGGTGGACTCGGCCCAGATCCGTCCGCCGTGGCGGTGGACGATCTGCTGCACGCTGGCGAGGCCCACGCCGCTGCCTTCGAAGCGCGCGTTGCCGTGCAGCCGCTGGAACATGCCGAACAGCTTGCTTGCATATCGCATGTCGAATCCCGCGCCGTTGTCGCGCACGAAGTAGACGGTTTCCTTGTCCTGTACGGTGCGCCCTATTTCAACCACCGCCGGGTCGCGTCCGCGGCTGAACTTGATGGCGTTCGAGATGAGGTTCGAGAGCGCGATGCGAACGAGCGCGGGGTCGGCGTAAACCTGACCCAGACGGGTTCGCCTGATGTCGACGTTGCGACCGCTGATCTCGCTTTGCATCCAGCCGAGTGCGTCCTCGACGATGTCGTCGAGCCGGACCTTCGCGGGCTGCAGCGGCTGACGCGACAGCTGGCCGAATCCGAGCAGGGCGTCGATGAGTGTGCCCATTCGCTCGGCATTGATGCCGATGCGATCCAGCAGTGCGCTCGCCTCCGGGGGCAGTTTTCCGGGCATGTCTTCCATCAGGATGCGTGCATAGCCGCTGATCGCGCGCAGCGGTGCCCGCAGGTCGTGGGCTATCGAATACGACAACGTCTCTGCTTCGCGATGCGCTGCTTCGAGTTGGCTCGTCCGCTGTGCGACCCTCAGTTCGAGCGCGTCATGGGCTTGCTGCAGGTTTTCGCGCGCACGCTGACGCTCGGTGACGTCGCGAAAACTCCACACGCGCCCGACCGTCCTGCCTTCGATCTGCTGCGGCTTCGAGTACCGCTCGATGATGCGCCCGTCCCGGAATTCGACGATGTCGACACTCTCGTCGTCCGGGCTCGCATAGAGTTCCTGCACGCGTGCAACGAACCCTGTCCGGTCGACCACCTGGGTGCAAGCGAGCTCCAACGCCTTTGCGTCGTCGCCTTCTTCGAGAATTTTCTCCGGAAGCCGCCACAGGTGGACGAACTGCTGGTTCCATGCGGCGATCTTCGTGCCGTTCTCGACGACCAGTATGCCGTCGGCGGTCGAGTCGAACGTTGCCTGCAGCGTCGATACCGTCCGCGCAAGCGCTTCGGTCGTACGCGTGCGTTCCGTGACGTCGATCGCAAGAATGCAAAGCCCTTCGACGTGACCGTCCGGGCCGATCGCAGGCGTGAAGTGCGTTTCGATCTGCAGTATGGATCCGTCATGGGACTTCAGCGTGCGATCGTAGGTGACGGCTTCGCCCGTCAGCACGCGCGCAACCTGGGGCGCCAGGACATCGCGCCAGTGCGTTTCCCCGAAGATCTCGCGCATGCTGCGTCCGACGATGCGGTCGCGCGGATGCCCCAGCCGTTCCGCGCCGCGGCGGTTGATCCAACGGTAGATGCCCTGAGCGTCCACGAACGCGAGGGCGACGGGAATCGTGTCCGTCACGCCTTCGAGCAGATCGCGGTAATGCCGGTTCTCCGCTTCGGCTTCACGCAGCGCGGTGACATCGGGTGCGATGGAACCCACGGCCGAGACGCTTCCATCGCCGCCGAGGATGGGAAAGCGTGTGGTGAAGAAGGTGCGTATGCCGCGGGGTGTCGGGGCTTCCTGCTCGATGATTTCGGCGCGCCGGGTGCGCACGACCCGTTGTATTCCCTCATGCAGCCTGTTTGCATGCTCGGTCGGGAAGAGCGCGTCCGACAGCTTTCCGACGAGCTGCTTGGGCGTGACGCCGAACACCTCGCGGTAGTGCCGATTCACCATGAGGTAGCGCCCGTCCGGCGAGCGCAGATTGAGCAGCAGCGGCGAGTTGTCGAAGAATGCACGGAGTCGGCCTTCGCTCTCTCGCAACTGGCTGTCCGTGCGGTCGCGGTCGATCGCCAGTGCGAGTATGTTGGCGGCGCTTTCCAGAACGCTGGTGTCGTCGCTGCTGAACCGGCGCCGACGCGTCGAATGCGCTGCAAGTACGCCGTAGGGCCCTTCCCGTCCGCGAATTACGACGCTCATGCCGCTCACGACATTGTGTGCGTTCAGCAGAGGCTGCGTGCCGAATCGCGTCTCCCGCGCGATATCGACGACGATGACCGGGCTGTCGGTCTTGAGGGTGAAGTTGGCCTGGCTGTCGCCTTCTTCGGCGAGGGCCGGATTGCCCACGGTGCCCGGCTTCCAGCCGCTGCCGGCGCGGACGATGAAATGCGGTCCGTCGCCCACCAGCTCACAGACTTTCACATACTCGACTTCGAGGGTGGTGCGTAGCCGTTCGACGGCCTCTTCCATGAGCGCGACCGGTTTGAGTCCGGCGAGTGCGCGTTCGCCGAGCGCTGCAATGGCTGCATGCTGCAGTGCGCGAAGCTTGACGCGGAAGGGGGCGGCCGGTCGCGCCGGCCGCAATGTGACGGTGCTCGCCCGCTTCGCCCCATGCTTCCTGGGCGCGGAACGCGGACGCGACTTGACGGCACGACGCCGGGTCGCCAATGGTCTTCTCCCTGAGAATTCGCGCTGCGGTCGCCGGAATGCCGGTTCGAGCAGCAGGCGATCATCATGCGACGTTCGCTGTCGACGATACTGCGACGATGGTATACGAAGGCAGCCTGCCTTTCCAGGCGCCGTTTGTACCCGGATCGTCTTACAAGGGCATGGCAGTCAGCGCATGCGCTTGCGTCGGTCATGGCGGGCATGCTACGGTCGTCCGGGCTTTTGGTCGCGCTTCCCCGTGGACGATCCGTAAGCCATTGGACAGTCACTTCAAGAACGATAGAGGTCCCGTCATGAAGCTCGTTCGAACCGCCCTGCTCGCGGTGATCGCTCTTTGTTCGTCTATCGTCATGGCCGCCGACACGCGTCCTGCGCTCGTGGTCGCAGTCAATGAACTCCCGCGCGGACTGGAACCGGCTGACGACACCGGGAACGTCGATATCCGTGCGACGTATTCGATTTTCGATACCCTGGTTCGGCGCGATTTCACCAACAACAGTCTCAAGCCCCTGTTGGCGGAATCGTGGAAGCGGGTCGGTCCGACGATCCTCGAAGTCAAGCTGCGTCGCGACGTGGTTTTCCACAACGGCGACCCGTTCGATGCCGACGATGTCGTGTTCACCTTCTCCCCTGAGCGCCTGCGCGGCGCGAATGCAGTCATCCCGGCCGGACGCCAGTACTTTGGCCACTTGCGCGAAGTGCAGAAGGTCGACAGCCATACGGTGCGGTTCGTTACCGACAAGCCTGACCTCGTGTTCGAGCAGAGACTGTCGACGTACGCCTCCTGGATCGTGAGTCATCGCCAATGGGCGAAGTTCAAGTCCGACGATCCGAAGTGGATGCAGCGCGCGCTGCGCGAGGTGCGCTGGAATCCCATCGGGACCGGCCCGCTCAAATTCGCCGGCTGGAAGAAGGATCAGTACGTCGCGTTCGACGCGAACGACCGCTATTTTCTGGGCAAGCCGGCGTTCAAATCGCTGACGTTCAGGGAAGTGCCGGAACTTGCCGCCCGAATCGCGGGCATCGCGACAGGAGAATACGACATCATCGTCGACGTGACGCCCGACCAGATTCCGGCGCTCGCCCGGTACAAGGACGTCGCCATTCAGACGATCACGCTGGAGAACAGCCATGTGATCGTGTTCAATTCCAACGCCCCTTCGCTTGGCGACAAACGGCTGCGTCAGGCGCTCAGCCTTGCCATCGATCGCAAGCGTCTGCGCGATGCGCTCTGGCAGGGGCGCAACTACACGCCGAACGGCCATCAATTGCCCTCGTTCGGCGACATGTACAACAAGGATCGCAAGGGCTACGTGTACGATCCGAAACGCGCGCGGGAGTTGGTGAAGGCCACGGGCTACGACGGCAAGCAGATCAGCCTGCGGGTGATCCCGAACTACTATCTGAACGGCACCGAAGTCTCGCAGGTGCTGCTCGAGATGTGGAAGGCGGTCGGGATCAACGTGAGGCTCGATCTCGTCGACAACTTCACGCAGGTGCGCGGCAAGGGCGTCGAGATGTACATGTGGTCGAACACCTACCGCATTCCGGATCCTGCAGGCGGCATCGTGATTCTCTACGGGCCGAACTCGCAGTTCCAGCGCGGCCACAACCTGTGGAAGGCGCCGGCCGAGTACAACGAGGCGGCCGATGCGGTGGTCGGGGCCACGGCGCAGGGTGCGCGGTTCAATGCCTTCCAGAAGATGCTCGACATCTTCGAAGAGGAAATGCCAATCACGATGCTGTACAACCCGGCCTATACCTACGCCGCCAAGCGCAAGATCGACTTCAAGGCATTGCCCATCCTCTACATGGATTTTCGCCCCGACGTCTTCCGTGTCCGCAAGTAGCGCAGCAGCGGCGGATTCGCCGCTGCTGGAGATCCGCAACCTCGACCTGTGGTTCGATACCGAGCAGGGGCGCGTGCATGCGGTACGCGGGGTATCGCTGGATGTGCGCGCCGGCAGGACGCTCGGCATCGTCGGCGAGAGCGGCTGCGGCAAAAGCGTCACGTGCCATTCGATCCTGCGCCTGACAACGGCGTGATGGCCGGCGAGATCATGTTCGATGGTGAAAACCTCGCGACCTTCGGGGAAGCCCGGTTGACGAAGCTGCGCGGACGCGAGATCGCGATGATCTTTCAGGAGCCGCTGAGCGCGCTCAATCCGGTACATACGATTGGCGGCCAGATTGCCGAAAGTCTGCGGCTGCATCAGGGCATGAGCGCAGGAGCGGCGCAGGCGGAGGTTCTGCGTCTGCTGGAACGTGTCGGCATCCCGGAGGCGAAACGTCGCCTGCGCGAATATCCCCATCAGCTCTCGGGCGGCATGAACCAGCGTGCGATGATTGCGATGGCGCTCGCTTGCCGGCCCCGGCTCCTGATCGCCGACGAACCGACGACAGCGCTCGATGTCACGATCCAGGCGCAGATTCTCGCACTGCTGCGGGAACTGCAAAGCGAGTTCGGCATGGCGATCATCCTCGTGACGCACGATCTCGGCGTGGTTGCCGAATCTGCGGACGACGTGGCGGTGATGTATGCCGGGTCCGTGGTCGAACAAGCGAGCGTGACGGCGCTTTTCGCGCATCCGATGCATCCCTACACGGCAGGGCTCCTGCACGCCATTCCCCGCATCGATACGACCGCGGCGACGCTCGCACCCATCGAAGGCACCGTGCCCAGCGCCATCAATCTTCCGCCCGGCTGCAGCTTTGCGCCGAGGTGCCCGCATGCGCAGCCGCGCTGTCGGCAGGAGCGTCCGAATCTGCTGCGACTCGACGAAGGCCGCGTGCTCGCATGCCATTTTCCGTTGCATGCAACGAAGGCTGCCGCATGAGTTCGGCGTTCATTCTCGAAGTCACGGATCTCTACAAGCATTTTCTCTTGCAGCGCCGCGGCCTGCTGCAGAAGCCCTTGCGATTGCGCGCCGTCGATGGCGTGAGTTTTGCGATTCGTCCCGGAGAAACCCTCGGGCTCGTCGGCGAGAGCGGCTGCGGGAAATCCACGGTGGGCCGGCTGGTGCTGGGTCTGGAGCGGCCGGATGCCGGTGACATCGCTTTCGAGGGGCAGAGCGTGCTGCGTCAGTCGGCGGCGCAATGGCGAGCGATGCGCCGTCGGGCGCAGATGGTGTTTCAGGACCCGCTCAATGCCCTCGATCCTCGCATCGCACTCGGACGCCAGATCGTCGAGCCGCTGGTGATCCATGGCGTAGGCGATGCCGCTGCACAAGCCGAGAAGCTGCGATCCGCACTCGAGGCCGTCGGCTTGTCGCCGGAAGTCGCCAAACGCTATCCGCACGAGATCAGCGGCGGCCAGCAGCAGCGCGTCGTGATCGCGCGGGCGCTGGTGCTCGATCCGGGGTTCGTCGTCTGCGATGAACCGGTCTCCGCGCTCGATGTCTCGGTCCAGGCCCAGGTCGTCAATCTGCTGGCGGGGCTGCAGCGTGAACGCAACATCGCCTACCTCTTCATCTCGCATGATTTGAAGGTCGTGCGCCACATCTCGCATCGGGTCGCCGTCATGTATCTCGGGCAACTGGTCGAGGTGGCCGAGCGCGAGAGCCTGTTTCGCGAACCGTTGCATCCCTATACGCAGGCCTTGATCGCCGCAGTCCCGATTCCGGATCCCACGCGGCGCGGTGCTCGGGTGCTGCTTCAGGGCGATCCGCCGAGTCCGATCGATCCGCCGTCGGGCTGCCGGTTCAATACGCGCTGTCCGCACGCTCAACCCATTTGCCGCGAACAGGTGCCCGGGCTCGATCCCGCGGGTCATGAGCGCTGGGTCGCGTGCCATCTCGTCCCGAAGACGAAGGCGGCCGCATGAAGGTCGTCGCCCATCGAGGTTTTTCTTCGCGATATCCCGAGAATTCGTTCGAGAGTTTCGACGCGGCCATCGGGGCCGGCGCGGATTATGTCGAAACCGATGTGCGCATGACGAGCGACCGCGTGCTCGTCTGCTCGCACGATCCGGACTTGCAGCGCATCGCCGGTCGCGAGACGAAGATCGCCGATACCACGATCGACTCGCTCGAACGCATCGTGCTTCCTCACGGCGGGCGCATCCTGCGGCTCGAGGCGGTGCTCTCGCATTTGCGCAGTGGGGCGCCGGTGATGCTCGACGTGAAGATCGATGCCGACGCGCAGCGTCGTGCCATCATCGATTGCGTCGCCGCCGCCGGCATGACCGAGCGCGTGGTGTATGGGGTGCGCAGCGCTGCCCATGCCCGCGCGCTCATCGCCGATGGGGCGGCCTTCGACCGCCTGGCCATGCCGGCCGAACCGTCGATGCTGGACGAGTTTCCGGACGATGGGCTCGTCGGTGTGCGCTTGTGGGAGGACCAGGTGGACGAAGCCGCTATTGCCCGCATACGTCGACGCGGGTTGCCAGTATGGGTTACGGCCGGTCATCGCAAGCAGGGCGAAGCGCCTGGATTCATCACGGCGCAGCGTCTGCAGCGGTTGAAGTCGTCCGGCGTCGACGCGGTACTCGTGAACGATGTCGAGCTGGCCGTCCGCCTTGCAAAGGGGAAGTAGATCGATGTACGCCGTCAGCCGATTGCCCCGCTTCGTCGTCTTCGTGTTCGATGCGCTGCGACGGGACATGATCCGTACCGAGCACATGCCGCACCTGCGGCGCTTCATCGACGAGGGCTGCGACTTCCCCGATAGCCGCTGCGTGTTTCCGTCGGAGACGCGGGTCAACGCAGCATCCCTGGCGTGCGGTGCCACACCGGGCGTGACGGGCGTCGTCGCGAACAAATTCTACGAGCCGCGGGTGTTCGGCGACAGATTGTTCCACACGGCCAAGCACGACGATGTGCAGGCCGCCGAAGCGGCGTATGGCGGCGCCTTCGTCACGGCGCCGACCCTGGGCGAGCTGCTGGCCGATGCCGGACGCACGCTTGCCGTCGTCGGCACGGGGACGGCCGGTGCCACGCATTTTCTGAATCCTCGCTCGGCGCAGCTCGGTCAGGTCACGCTGGCGTTGAGCGACTGGCGCCGTTCGACGCCGATCGACTATGCGGCGAAGGTCCTCGCCCGACATGGGCCTATCCCGCCGGCCGCCAAACCGAATCTCGCGCGCATTCGCATGCAGATGGACATGGTGCTGGAGAGCGTGCTGCCCGAGGTGACGCCGGACGGTCTGATCGTCTGGTTCTCGGATCCGGATTCCACGTATCACGATTGCGGCATCGGTTCGCCCCAGAGCTTCGCGGCCATCGCGAATGCGGATGCGCAGTTCGGCCGCTTCCTCGAAGTGTGGCGTGCTCACCCGGAGCAGCAGGCATGCACGATCGTCGTCTGCTCCGACCATGCTCAGGTCAGTGCGCAGCGCCGCGTGCACGTGAAGGAGGCGCTCGGTACGAGCGGGATCGGCGTCGGCGCAGCGCTTGATGCCACCACCGTGTTCGCCGGCAGCCTGGGCTATTCCGGATCGATCCACGTTGCCGATAGCGCCCGCTCCCGCGTTGCCGAGCTGGCTACGTGGCTCAACGATCAGCCCTGGTGCGGCAATGTGTTCACGACCGGCGGGGATGGCGTGCGGGGCGGCGTGCCGGGTACGCTCGATCGCCGCTTGCTCATGCTCGATCACGTGCGGGCGCCGGACATCTACTACACCATGCGCGCCGACGAACGCCCGAATGCCTGGGGTTTGCCCGGGACGTGCTGGTACGACTCGAACGAGGTGCCGCTCGGTGGCGGCACGCACGGGGGATTGCATGGGATCGAAATGAACAATCTCCTCGCGGTGCAGGGCAATCGCTACAAGCGCGGTTTTCGTTCGCCGTGGCCCGCGGGCATCCCCGATATCGTGCCCACGCTGCTGGCCGAACTCGGCATCGATCGGAGCAAATCGATGACCGGGCGCGTGCTCAGCGAAGGATGGTTGCAGGGGAGCGAACCGCCGCCGTTGCGAACACGTGAGCATCGTTCGGAAGGCCCTCGTGCGGCGCAATGCCTGCGCGTGTGGCACGTCGGGGAGAGCGCCTACATCGATCGCGGCTGGGTGGAGGGCAAGCCGGCATCATGAATCTTCGGTTCGTACTCACCAAGATGTTTCGCGCCCTGCTCACGTTGTGGATCGTGGTCACCTTTGCGTTCGTCATCATGCATGCCTCGGGCGATCCGATCGAGATCATGCTGGGGGATCAGGCCGAGCAGGAGGTCATCGATCACTACAAGGAGTTGTACGGTCTCGACCGGCCGATGCACGAACAGTACTACCGGTACGTCCTGGGCATCCTGCAGGGTGATCTCGGCTACTCGCTGTCCGATCAGCGGCCGGTGACGGAGCTTCTCGTCGAAGCGATACCCGCGACACTCGAACTGGGGCTCACTGCGCTCGTGATCAGCATGGTGGTCGGCATTCCGCTGGGCATTATTGCCGCGCTGAATCGCAACAAGCCGATCG
>JBIKKL010000616.1:0-3276 GCA_044360365.1 Burkholderiales bacterium
ATAGATGCCGCCGAGCGAGCCGTTCGACACACCGACAACCATGAGATACATGTTTCCGCCGGAATTCGCGGGCATCGTGAAGCTCAGTGAGCCGCTGTTGCCGATGACCGTCTTCACTTCGTCGTCGTCGGCGTTGAACATGATGCCGTCAGCGTTGGAGAAAAGCGACAGGCTGCTGAAGAGCAGATTGAAGTTGCCGACGTCGGTATTGACGGGGAAGTTCACGACGCCGTAGCCCGAACCACCGTTGGCTGGCAGGGTGAACTTGATGTAGTCCATGAACCCACCGACCGGAGCGAAGCCGGAGAAGACGTTTGTTTCGGGCGAAATATCCAACACGCCCAGATCGATGGTCGCTGCGCTTGCCGAGAAGCTGCACCCGGCAATCGCGGCGGCACATGCCAACCGTTTCAAATTCATCATTGTCACACCTCTTGTTGTTGCTTGACTGACTGCCGGGATATCTGCCTAGCTTGCCGCGCAATGCGACTTTCCGCCGATTACGCTATAAGCAAATACCCTGCCCGATTTTTCTACCGAGGTGACAACGGGGACTTCAACCCATTCACACCTCTCCCGGCTTGCTGCGACTCGGTGCAACCCTTTGATCCCGCTTTATTTTTGACGGGCTTTGCGGAAGATTCTCCCCAATCCGCTTTGGTTCTAGGGTGCTACGGCCTGAACATACCTCCGAAACCTGAGATTACGCTGTTAACTGTTTCACGTATGTTTCACTCAAACCCGATTTTTTTTCATCGAGTTACGCCCTAGCCAGGAGCATCTAGCATCATTATCGCCCACGATAGGATGCGCAGTCACTCGCCGCTGTGGCCTAGTACATTCAACCACGTGAAATCATTCCCTAAATCGTGTGGATTCACCTGACATCCCGAGAAAAGGTCCTGGACTTCCGGATGGACTGGTCGTCGATTGCTGGCCCGCACGAGCCGGTGCTAGAATCGCGGCCTTCATTTGGGCGGTTAGCTCAGTGGTAGAGCACTGTCTTCACACGGCAGGGGTCACTGGTTCGAACCCAGTACCGCCCACCAAATCACAATGAATATTCAGGCGGGCCAGGTCGAACTTCGCGTTTGGGCTGGCCTTCTTGTTTTCAGACGACGGCAAACCGACTGCCCCCTTGCCCCTCGGTCTGACGAAACCTGTTCGTGACAAACCCGCAACGGGCCAACTCTCAAAGTGGCCACAGTTTCTCGACAGCGGCGCGCGGCGTCGGCAACCCGTGCAGGGCTTCAGAGGCATCGCGACGGCCCGGATCGTTTCGGGCGGCATCCTGCGCCGCATCCTTGTGAACCACGACCTTCGCGCCATCGTGCCGCGCCAGCGTGCGTGCTGCGCGGGTGACCCGCGCCTGGTCCGAATCCGCCATCAGCGACGTGATGGCGTTGCCTGCGTATAGATGCCATTGCCCCTGCTTCTTGATGACGTGATAGTAGCGAGCCATCTGGGTGCCCCCCGCTGCAACGACCGTGTTGTTCGAGTGTGAAGCTGCGCCGCTGACCGACCATCGATCGGCAACGAATGCGCAACGCGCTGCGCCCGCACGCCGCATGCCCGAGGAGGAATGCGAATGACATGTTCTCGGCGATGGAAGAAATAGAAAAGCGGGAATGCCCGAGGGCACTCCCGCTTGCAGACTACGCTGTTGAACCAGTGTAGTCGTAGCGTGACGAAACTGCTACTGCAACTTACGTTCGGCGACGACGATTGACGACGTAGCCGATGAGGCCGAGTGCCGAGAGCATCAGAGCATAGGTCTGCGGCTCGGGAACTGCGGTGGTGTTGAGATCCATGCTGCCCCGGAGGGTATCCGGGTAAGGCGGGTTCACTCCATTGAACGACGAACCGATGTAGAAATCGGCCGCGCCGCCACCGAAGCTTGCAGGCACGGTGTTCGAGTCGAAGAACGCATTGGCGTTGCCGCCAGCGGTAGTATCGACATCGAGCAGACCCGCACCGTGCCCGGTAAATGCGGTGGTGCCGACATTCTGACCGATGCTGCGGAACGTATTGCCGGTTCCATCGATCGCGTGCCCCTTCAACGTCAGCCACAGCGTACCGTTCGACGCTTCCATCATGTCGTCGGCGACGGAGCTACCCGGATCCTGAGTGCTGAAGTCCTTATCCGCCCCCATCCCCATGTAGACCCGAACCGAACCACCGGTGAAATTTACGCCTGACGCGTCGATCGAACTCAGCGAATAGCCGTCGAAGACGTAGGTCAGTTCGCAATTGCCACACAGATCGCCAACCGCCTCCGAGTTGAAGGAATCGATCTTGCCGTAGCCCTTCAACTCCCCGCCGATTGCGGTTGGTACGTTCGTGTAGATCTGGCCCGCGGAGAACGCGGCCCCCAAGGGTATTTCCAACCCAGCCACGTTGACCGCGAGCGCCTGTCCGACACTTGCGGCGAGCAGGGAACCTGCGGCCAGCATCTGCAACGATCTTTTCTTCATACTAAGCTCCTTCAGTTGATGTGGAGCGGAAGAATGAACACCGGCATCGGATTGATTACCGAGTTGGGAGCCACGTTCCGCAATCGATCAGGGACACCGGGCACTGGGAGTGCCCTCAGAATCTCCCGGAGGGGAAGCGCAATTGGCGTGCACGGCAGCGTGATCGTCGCTACTCGGCGACATCAGGAGGGCTGAAGCGGCGGCTTTATGCTTTAGTCATTTTCCGGCAACGCCGACATCAGAGCCCGGCAAAGCGCGCAGACAAAGCGGCTGCTCTGATGCTCGATGCGATCAAGAGCCGCAGAGTTCGAACACCGACCGATCGCGCGATGTTCCGTTGAGATCGTGCGCATGGAAGATCGCGCGGGCGAACGCTTGCCGCCTCTCGATGAGGCGCTCCAACGGCGGGGGGTACTGAACAGCACCGTAGGGCATACACCCTACGACGGTCATTCTGGAAACAACCCGGGCATCCAGCGGGCGGCGAGCGCGGCTGGAAATGCCAGCCTGAGAGGCGCTCGGGTGGAATCGGAGACGAACACGCCTCGCTGCACGAGCTCGCTCGTTACACGTCGGGCCGTGCGTTCGGGCACATCGAGAACGGCCGCCGCATCGGCACGAGGCAGTTCGCCACGATAGAGCACCGCCTCCAACAGCCGCCCGGCGCGCTGCGGCAGCCTGCCCAGCTTCGCCTCTTCGTCAGCCCAGACCAGCACTCGAGCCCGCAACTGATCAGGCTGCACCAGAGTTTCCATAAACGCCACCTGATCCAGACAGGTCTGCAAGAAGAACGCCGTGAACT
>JBIKKL010000617.1:0-3270 GCA_044360365.1 Burkholderiales bacterium
TGATCGGAATGAAGACCTTCCAGCCGAGGCGCATGATCTGATCGTAGCGGTAGCGCGGAAACGTGGCTCGCAGCCACAGGAAACAGAAGAGTACGAACGCAACCTTCGCGGCGAGCCAGTGGAACCCGGGCGCAATGGCCCAGGCGAGTGCAGGCATGTCGTTCAGCGCGGAAAAGGCAAAGGGCGATAGCCACCCGCCCAGGAACAGCACCGCGCACAACGTCGACACGAGGATCATGTTCGCGTATTCGGCCAGGAAGAAGATGGCGAACGCCATGCCCGAGTACTCGACGTGGAAGCCGGCCACGATTTCCGATTCGCCCTCGGCTACGTCGAAGGGTGCGCGATTCGTTTCTGCCACGCCAGCGATGACGTACACCAGAAACAACGGAAACAACGGCACGAAGAACCAGTTCAGGAAACCGTACGCACCGACCTGGGAGACGACGATCTCGCCCAGATTGAGACTATGCGATGCCATCAGGACGCCGACGAGCGCGAAGCCCATGGCGATTTCGTACGAGACGATCTGCGCTGCGGAACGCAGACTGCCGAGAAACGCATATTTGGAGTTCGATGCCCATCCGGCAATGATGACGCCGTAGACCCCCATTGACGTGATGGCGAGGACGTAAAGCAATCCGGCATCGATATTCGCCAGCGTCATCTCCGGCGCAAAGGGAATCACCGCCCATGCCGCCAATGCGGGGGCGATGGAAAGCACAGGCGCGAACACGAACAAAAACCGGTTCGCTCCGCTCGGGATGATGATTTCCTTGGTCAGCAGCTTCAAACCATCGGCGATTGGCTGACCGAACCCGCGCAACATCCGCAAACCGAAGAACGTGACTCGGTTGGGACCCTTGCGCACCTGCATCCAGCCGATGACCTTGCGTTCAGCAAGGGTGAGATAGGCCACACATCCCATCAGCGGCACGACGATCGCCAGGATCTTGGCGATCGTCCATACGACAGGCCACGTCGGCCCGAAGATCTGTTCGAAGTACGCGAGATCCATGGTCTAGCCGGCCTTCCGTTCTTCCAGGGCGACCGCCGTCGCCTCGATCGGGCCAAAGAGCGGCCCGAGCGCCGCGCTCAGCGGGTGCCCGGACGGGAATCGCACACAATCGACCGGCACGCGGTTGTCGATGGACACGGATGCAATCGCTTCGCCCGCACCCTGCTTCAATCGCACCCCGCTGCCCGCTCTCAAGCCGAGGCGGTTGGCGGTTTCTTCGCAGACCGTGGCCACGGGTGGCTGCCCATCCCGGGTTGCAGCCAGTGACGGCGCCCGACGAACGATGGCATCTGCGCAATAGCTCTGGATTTCGCCGATTCGCTCGATGTCTGCTGCCGAGGTGGCGATGGCACCGATCGATGGGTCGCCCAACAGGTTGCCGAGCCGCGAGGAAACGTCGCCGCCATCGCCCAATACTTCGCTTCGCACTTCCTCGCTCGACGTGTAATCGAACCCGGGCAAGTCGAGCGCCGTGCCGAGCACGCGCAGGACCTTCCATCCGGGACGGGCGTCGCCGAGCGGATTGACCACTCCCCGAAAACTCTGCACCCGGCCCTCGATGCTGACGAACGTTCCGGACGTTTCCGTGAACGGCGTCACGGGAAGCAGCACATCGGCATAGTCGACGGCGGCGTGCTGATAAGGGCTCATTGCTATCACGAACTGAGCCGCCTTCATCGCTGCAGTGGCCGCGGCAGGATCGTGGCAATCGAACTCCGGCTCGGCATTGAGCAGGATATAAGCCCGGCGCGGATCGTCCAGCATTTCTTTCGCCGACATGCCGTTGACCGAACCTGCATTGGGAACGGCGCCTGCCAGCACAGCGCCCACACTGTTGGCGGCCTCCCCGAGGAAGCCGAAGCGCGCACCCGTCGCCTGTGCGATCGACTGCGCGAGCGCGTGCAATTGCCCGGCGCTGGGGTGATGCTGCGCAAGATTGCCAAGCAGCACCGCACTGCTCTGCCCCGAGCAAAGACTCTCCGCGATGCGGCGCCCGGCTTCCGTAACCTCCACGGCGGCCACGTCCGCTGGAACGGCAATCTGCTTCAGCTCGCATACCGCCTTCGCGACTTCGGCGAGCGCATTCGGCAGACGACTCGGCGCCGCGATCAGTCGATTCGCGACGCGCATGAGCAGATCGTCGTCGGTCACGTGCAGGATATTGACCTGGAGCGACTTCTTCGCGGCCTGCCGCATTCGATGCGCGATGAGCGGGTGATCCTTGCGCAGCGTCGAACCCACGACGAGTACGCGGTCGAGCTTCGGGATATCGGCGATGGCCATCCCAAGCCAGGAAGCACCTGTTGCCGAACTGTCGCGACTGAAATCGGACTGGCGCAGCCGATGATCCACGTTGCCGCTGCCGAGCCCACGCATGAATTTCTGCAGAAGATAGAGTTCCTCGACAGTCGAGTGCGCCGTACCCAGCGCACCGAGGGCTGCCGGACCATGCGCCTCGCGCACGCGCCTGAGACCGGCCAAGGCGAAATCGAGCGCGGTCTGCCAATCGACCTCGCGCCACGCGCCCTGGTCCTTGATCATGGGCCGAGCAAGCCGCTGCGCGGAATTGAGGCCTTCGTAGGCGAAGCGGTCCTTGTCCGAGATCCAGCACTCGTTCACTGCTTCGTTCTCGCGCGGCAGCACACGCATCACACGGTTCTGCTTCACCTGTACGGTGAGGTTGGAGCCCAGACCGCAGTGCGGGCTGATGCTCGGCCGACGCACGAGTTCCCAGGTGCGCGCAGAATAGCGAAACGGTTTCGATGTGAGCGCCCCGACCGGGCAGAGATCGATCACGTTGCCGGAAAGCTCGGAGTCGACCGTGCGGCCGATGAACGTAATGATCTCCGAGTGCTCGCCGCGACCGATCATGCCGAGTTCCATGACGCCGGCGATCTCCTGACCGAAACGAACGCAGCGCGTGCAGTGGATGCAGCGCGTCATGTCGGTCGAAATCAGCGGGCCGAGGTTCTTGTTCGGAACGACCCGCTTGGCCTCGTCGTAATGCGACATGCTGCCGCCGTAACCGACCGCAAGATCCTGCAGCTGACACTCTCCGCCCTGATCGCAGATCGGGCAATCGAGCGGATGGTTGATGAGCAGAAACTCCATCACGCCCTTTTGCGCATCGACCGCGGGCTTCGAGTGAGTCCAGACCTTCATGCCGTTCGTCACGGGCGTCGCGCACGCCGGCATCGGCTTGGGCGCCTTCTCGACCTGCACGAGACACATGCGGCAGTTGGCGGCGATCG
>JBIKKL010000619.1:0-3267 GCA_044360365.1 Burkholderiales bacterium
CCTGGCGGAATCGATGCCCTTGCCCATCGCGGCGCTTGCGATGGTGCTCGCCATCGACATCCGTGCCCGCTCGAGAGCAAGCGGCGGCAGATCGTCGACGCGTGTTTCGATCAGCAGGCGCGCAAGCTCGCCGGCCATGCTCTGCCCGTTCCCTCCCGACTGCGCGGCCATCAGTAGAACACCGCGCGACCGGCGCCGCCCGAGGCGACGATGAGTTCGCCGCTGATCGCCCACGATTTCTCGGAAGCGAGGAAGGCGGCGACGAATGCGACTTCGGAAGCGTCGACCATGCGGCAGATGGCGTTGCCTCGCGGGGAGTCCGGCGAGAAGTTGCGCCGTTCGGCCTCCTCCGCCGTGATCCCCTCCTTCGCGGCCTGCGCGGCGAGCAGGCTGGGCGTGCGTTCGGTCCGCGTGGTGCCCGGATGGATGCAGTTCACGGTGATGCCGTAGCGGCCCACCTGCAGCGCGAGCGTCTTCGTAAGATGCACCATCGACGCATTGCGTGCGCCGCCACTCAGATTGCCAGCATTGCGCGCGTTGACGCCGCTGATGTTCAGGATGCGTCCCCATCCGGCCTGCTTCATGAATGGGAGCGACGCTCGTGCGCATCTCAGCGCACCCATGTACTTCACCTGGAAGTCTTCGACCAGGGCATCGTCGTCGACCGTTTCGATCGGCCCGATCGCGTTGGGCGACCCGCCCGGGGCGGATCCGCTGTTCACGAGTATGTGCAGTCCCCCCAGTTGGCCGGCGGCTTGCGCGATCATCGCCTCGACGGCTCGCCGGTCGGTGACGTCGGTCGCGATCGGAACAATTCGCTGCCCCGTCTGCTCGCCGAGTTCCTTTGCTGCCGATTCGAGCCTCGCCTGATCACGTGCGACGATGGCGACGTCCACGCCCTCGCGCGCCAGTTCCAGCGCAATCGCCTTGCCGATACCTCGGCTGCCGCCTGTCACGATCGCGCGCTTGCCTCGCAGTCCCAGATCCATGGCTCCTCCTCCGGTGGGTGTCGTCCCGGCAGCATAATCCCATTGGACGAATAAATGTGCCAGGCACCGTTTCAACCGAAATTCGGTGCCAGGCACGTGCCTGGCACCGAATTTCGCTATCATGAACGGCCACCGACCCGGAGGAGTCGCTCATGACCACACTCGCCGAACGGCCCGTCGCCAACGCCCTGCGCGCGCGGTTCAACTACGTCGTCGATCCGGGGCGCACGATGATTCGCTACATCGACTGGCCGGAGATGGAACCGCAGGCCGTCCTGCCCGAGTTCCGGCTCCACGAGATGCCCGTGCGCGACGGCCGCCCGATTCGAGACTCCTTCAGCCTCGACACCCACGGCTTCTGTTTCGTCGACCATGCGACGAAGGTGACCGACTTCACCGCCGAAGCACAACGCAACAGCGTCTACGATGCCGAAGTGAAGGCGTTGATCATGAAGCATTCCGGCGCTTCCGACGTGGTGGTCTTCGACCACACCGTGCGCATCGGCGACGAAGCCGCCCAGCAGGCGACAGGGGCGCGCCCACCGGTCAAGAGCGTCCACAACGACTACACCGAGCGCTCGGCCCCGAAGCGCCTGCGGGAGATCGTCGGCGACGCCGAAGCCGAGCGACGCATGAAAAAGCGCTGGGCCATCATCCAGGTGTGGCGCCCGATCCGCGGCGATGTCCTGCGGGATCCTCTCGGGATCTGCGACGGGCGCAGCATCCCGCGCAAGGGCTTCGTCCTGCTGGAACGCCGCTACAAGTACCGCACGGGAGAGGTCTACCAGATCTCGCACGATCCCGCCCACGAGTGGTTCTGGTTTCCGCGCATGACGCGCAACGAAGCGCTGGTCTTCAAGGTATTCGACTCCGACGAGACCAAGCCCTCGCGCTTTACCGCGCACAGCGCTTTCGACGACCCCACGTCACCGCCGGATGCCCCGCCTCGCGAAAGCGTCGAGACGCGCACCTTCGCATTCTTCGATTGATCGCGCTCGCACCGTGACCAGCCAAACGAAACGCCGCGCCGTCCTCGTGATCTGCGACGGACTGCGCCGCGACCTCATCTCGCCCGGGCGCAGCCCGCATCTCGCTTCGCTCCCGGCACGCAGCCGACGCTTCGAGGCACATCGCAGCGTCTTTCCCTCCGTCACACGGTCTTCGGCCGCCTCCGTCGCGACCGGCTGTCATCCCGCACGCCACGGCCTGCACGGCAACACCATGGGCCTGCCCGACGGGGACGGCTACGCCATATACAACGTCGGCCCACCCGAGTTCGTCAGCGAACTCCTTGCGCTGACCGGTCGCACCCTGCGCGTACCGACGATGGCCCAACGGCTCCGCGGCCGCGGCGGCGTGATCGTCTACTCCAACGTTTCGCCCGGCGGCGCGTACTTCCACGACCCGGACGGTCACGGCCATGTTTATCACCGAGCCGGGTCGTTCGGTCCCGGACGGAATCCCGTCCCTGCCGCCGATCATCTCGACGTCACGCACGATGCGGCGGGCGATGCACACATGACCGAGCGATTTTGTGCTGAGATCCTGCAAACGAGGCGACCCGCGCTCGCGGTCCTTTGGCTAAGCGAGCCGGACCTCACGCAGCACAAGACCTTCATGGGATCCGAGACGCATCTTGCTGCGATACGTGCTGCGGATGCCTGTGTTGCACGTGTGACGGCGACGATCGATGCGCTACGCCGCGAAGGCGAAGACATCCTCTACCTCGTCGGCTCCGACCACGGCCACGAAAGCATCGCCGAGATCATCGCGGTCGAACGTGAACTCTACGAAGCAGGCTTCAAGTCCGCGCTCGATTCGAACGATATCGTCGTCGGCCCTCAGGGCACGAGCGTGCTGCTGTATTTTTCGCAGGTAGCCGATTCGCGGGTCGATGCCGTCGCGACGTTTCTGCGCAGTCGCCCCTGGGCGGGCGAGGTCTACGTCGACAGCGAGTTGAAGCAGGTCGGCATGCAGCCAGAAGATGGACTGCGCATCGCCGTCAGCATGGCAAAACGCCCCGGCGCAAACGAGTACGGCGTTCCGGGCCTCAGCGCCATCGGCGTGCGCTACGAGGCGGACCCAGCCAAGCTGGGTTTCGGCCAGCACGGCGGCGTGGGCGAATACGAGCAGCAGCCCTTTCTCTACATAGACGGGGGCGGCTACGCAGCCGGTACGCATAGCACCGAGCCGAGTTGCATCGTCGACATCGCGCCGACGGTGCTTGCCTACCTCGGCGTCGAGACCTCTGCCGAGAACTTCGACGGCAAACCCTTGC
>JBIKKL010000618.1:0-3267 GCA_044360365.1 Burkholderiales bacterium
GCGCTTGCGGGCGCGACCGGCCGTGAACACGATCTTGTCGGTCTCGGTGCCCTGTATCGTTTCGTTCTCGGCCTTGGCGACAAGCCGATCGCGGTAACCTTGCGCGTTCGTCGGGAAGTACAAATCCGCGCCGATGGAGCGCGCGCGAGATTCGAGCTTGATGCGCGCACCGATCTGCAGACCCCGATCCAGAAAGTTGAGTTGCCGATACTCGGCCTGGATCCGTGCACCGGTATCCGTGGAGTAGCCAACACCGAACGCGATTCGTCGCGGTTCGCGTTCCTGCACCCATACACGCACCGTCGCCGTACCGTCCTGGTCGGCGGGTGCGTCGACGGTCACGCTCGTGAAATAGCCGCTGTCGAGCAGGCGCGTTTGAAACTCCTGCAGTTGCAGCACAGAGTACGGCTGACCCGACCGGATCGGATTCAGGTTCTCGACGATACTTCGCGGATAACGCTCGATGCCTTCGATCGCCACGTTGCCGAAGCGCCCGAAGGGACCGCTGTCGACCACCACGCTCAGACGCACCAGGTTATCGTCCGGATCGACGACCGCCTGACTCTTCGCGATCGAGGAGATCGGATAGCGGTCGAGCGCGAGCGCGCGCATGAGCCCTCGCTTTCCCGCCTCCCAGGTCTCGTGCCGAAACACGTCGCCCCGCTTCAGGGGCCAGGCCTCGCGCCAACGCTCGGTCTTCTGGTGGACATCACTGTCCACGGCGACTGCACCGACGAACTCGATATCGATCCCGGCCACCCGGGCGGCCTCGCCCGGAGCCACCACGAACCGGGCACGCAGGGTCCCGGCTTCGTCGATCATCGACGCGTCGATCGACGCTCGATAGTAACCTTCGGTCGCAAGCAGGTTGCGGATCTCTTCGGACGCCGTACGATAGAGGCGCCGGAACTCGTCCGGATTCATGCGCTCATGTCCGCGCCAGCGGGAGAGTTCGACATGCTCTACAAGCAGATTCCGGACCGATTCCGGCGCTTCGAATTCGACGACGAAGCTTTCGGCAGCGCGGGTATCGGCGCAGAGCAGCAGCAAGAGGATCGAAAGCAACAACCGCAGCATCGGCGATCCACAGGACGCGTTCCTGCTCATGTCGCAGCGGCGATGATGACGACGCTTTCGCCACGGCAGGCGGCGCAGCACGGCATCGAACGAAGTGCTCCGACTCCTTGCATCTCGACGCCTCCTGACTTACGCGGTGTCGCCATCAAATCGACCGACCTTCCATCGAACTGCGAGTAATTCACGCCACACCCCGGGGACGATTCTAGCGATGAGGACTGCGCACCGGGATTCACGCTTGGGAACTCGTGCTAACATTTTCGGCATGCTGCGCGGAATGCTCGCCCAGCCGCATTCACTGATCCGCCCCCGGAAAAACAAACGTCGAGCACATTGGAGGCAGTCGTGCGTAAATCCGACCTCGAAGAACAAATAGAAGCCCTGCAGGACGTTCTCACGGACATCCGCGAAATGATCTACGGTGCCCTGGAACCCACGGACGAGGAAGCCGATTCCCAAGTCGAAAGCCTGCGCAACGTCCTCGCCGACATCGAAGACATGATCGA
Organism: Burkholderiales bacterium; assembly: GCA_044360365.1. Lineage (GTDB taxonomy): Bacteria > Pseudomonadota > Gammaproteobacteria > Burkholderiales > WYBJ01 > WYBJ01. The sequence continues at coordinate 1,584 of JBIKKL010000618.1, forward strand.
TTCCACCCTCGAACCCATGGAAGACGAAGAGGAGGAACCGGAGGACGAGGAAGACGCAGATCGCTGATTCACCCGCCGTGCCCGAGACGTCCATGGTGTCGCAGGCGTCACCGATGGTACGACAGACCGGGCAGGCCGCGCGTCCGGGTGCTCTTCGAAACGATCACTCCGGCATCCCTGCGGCCACCCTGTCCTCGCACAAGGCCGATCATGCAAGGTTTACCGGCGAGCAGATTTCCAAAAACAATCGGGCGGCCTTCCGTGCAGGAGGCCGCCCGATCTCGTTCGCACCGGGTCAACGCAACGAAGCGTTGATTTTGTCCAGGGTGTTCGACCCCGGGCACAGTTTGTCTGCACCCAGCGAATTGAAGGCCACATCGGTCGTATTCAGATGCCGATGGAGATCTTCCGGATCGGGATCCACGTACAGCAACCCCGTCACGACTTCGCCTTTCGCCTGATGCTGCTGGATGTAGTTCATCGCCGCGATCCGGTTGTGCGGATCGTAATCCGGGGCAAGTTTGCGCAACCGAAGCACCGAACCGTCATGCTGTGTCACGGAGACGACTTCGCCTTCGGGATAGTCCACCGTGATCTCTTCGCGTTTTGGCCAGTAGTCGAAGTTGATGCGATTCACCGGTTCATTGTGTTCGCGTACGTACTCGTAGCTGCGGGTGCTGCCGGTGTGATTGTTGAACGCAACGCAGGGGCTGATCACATCGAGGAACGCAGCGCCCGGATGGACGATCGCCGCCTTGATGAGCGGGACGAGTTGCGTCTTGTCGCCGGAGAAGCTGCGGCCGACGAAGGTCGCACCGAGCTGGAGCGCAAGCGAGGCGAGATCGACCGGCTGATCGCTGTTGACGACACCGCGCTTCGATTTCGAACCGAAGTCTGCGGTGGCAGAGAATTGCCCCTTGGTCAGCCCGTAGACGCCGTTGTTCTCGACCACGTACACCATGTTCACCCCGCGCCGCATGACGTGTGCGAACTGACCGATCCCGATCGAGGCGGAATCGCCGTCGCCGGACACGCCGAGATAGATCAGCTCCCGGTTCGCGAGGTTTGCCCCGGTCAGCACTGACGGCATGCGACCATGCACGCTGTTGAAACCGTGGGAGTTGCCGAGGAAGTAGTCCGGCGTCTTCGACGAGCAGCCGATCCCTGACAGCTTGGCCACGCGGTGCGGCTCGATGTCCAGTTCCCAGCATGCCTGGATGATGGCGGCGCTGATCGAATCATGCCCACAGCCGGCACACAGCGTCGAAATCTTTCCTTCGTAGTCGCGCCGGGTATAGCCGAGCTTGTTGGCGGCCAGCGTCGGATGATGCAGGCGAGGCTTCGCGATGTAAGTCATGACACCACCTTCTGGAAGGGAATCACGGTGTGGGCGGCCGCATGACGCGCGACCTCGTCGGCAATGAAGCGTGCCGTGATGGGCGTACCGTCGTAGTGGAGCACCGAGACGAGTCGGCTCTGGTTGACGTTCGAATCGTTGACCAGCAGGGTTTTCAATTGGGCATCGCGGTTTTGTTCGACGACGAATACCCATGGGTGCGAGCTGCAGAAGTCGACGATCTCGTCGGCAAACGGGAACGCGCGAACGCGCAGGGCATTGACGAGTATCCCGCGCTGGGCGAGCAGGTCGAGGGCTTCGATCATCGCCGGACTGGTCGAACCGTAG
>JBIKKL010000079.1:0-11820 GCA_044360365.1 Burkholderiales bacterium
TTCCCCAATCTCTCGATATCCGGGATCCTCGGCGACCATTGCCTGGTGAGCCAGGTCTTCCCCGGCCCTACGCCCGAGACCACCGTCACCCGCCAGACCGTGCTCTGCGCCCGCGCGCCGCAGACCGAACAGGAGCAGGAGGCCGCCGAGCTCTTCAGTGCGATGACGCTGCAGGCGGTGCGCGACGAGGATTACCGGATCGGCTTCGGCATCCAGGCGGCGGTCACCAGCGGCGCCAACCGCGAGTTCCTCTTCGGCCGCAACGAACCGGCGCTGCAGCACTACCACCGGTGGGTGGCGAAGCTGAGCGCCTGAGCATCCCGCGCGGCCCGAGCGCCCGCACCCCGGTCCGCGGAGACCGCGCATGTTCGATCTGCAGAGGGCTTTCCACACCGGCATGGCAGTTGCCGACCTCGATCGGGAGATGCGGCGGATGGGCGCTGCACTGCGGCTCGACTGGGCCCCGGTGCGGCACTTCGATCCCCTGCCGTTCTGGACGCCGGAGCACGGACGCCATGAGGTCTCGGTGAGTGCCACCTACTCGCGCCAGGGGCCGCTGCACCTCGAACTGGTGCAGGGCACGGGCAGCTTCTACGCGCCCGGCGGACAGTCGCAGGCGAGGCACCTGGGCGTGTGGGTCGATGATCTCGCGGCCGAGGCCGGGCAGCTCGTTGCGTCGGGCTGGACGGTGTGCGCCGCGGGCGATGCGCCGGATGCCGGTTACGGCGCGATCTGCTACATCGCCTCGCCGGATGGAAGCCTGCTGCTCGAGCTGGTGTCGACGATCCTCGAGCCCGTGATCAGCGAGTGGATCGGGGCAGAGGTGTAGCCATAGCCCCCGTCCAGGGCGCTTCAGTCGATCGCAACCTCGATCACGCCGTCGACGATGCGCGTCGGAAAAGTTCGCAGCGGAGTCGTTGTCAGTTGCCCCAGGGGTTTTCCGCTACCGAGCTCGAAACGCATTCCATGAAGAGGGCAGGCAATCGTCCCGCGCCGGACGCGCCCTCCCTCGAGTGGCCGCCCCTGGTGAGGGCAACGGTTCTGTATCGCGAAAAGCTTGCCGTCGGAGTTGCAGATCAACAGGGAAATGCCGGCAACGTTCACCGCATGCGATGAGTCAGGTGGGATCGCGCTCGCCTCCACGGCCGGTTGAAAACGCTCGTTCATGGATCAGACCTTGAGGTAGATCGGATGCTCCGGGTCGAGAACCTCCTGTAACTCGATGATGTTGCCCTCGGGGTCGCGTCCATAAGCGGCCCGGATCGCACCATGGCCGAGTTCCTCCCGTGTGGGGGGCGGGCAATTGAAAGTCATTCCCAGCGATTTCATGCGTTCGTACTCGTAGTCGATATCGGTGACGTCGACGCAGAAATGCGTGTAGCCGTGATCACTCGGGGGACGTTTCGGGTCGACCGGCCGGCCCTCGGGGGTCTTGTATTGGAAAATCTCGATGTGGGTGTTCCCGGCACGCATCATGACCTGCCGACACGACGAATCCTTCAGTCCCACGATTTCGTCGATTCGCGTGGATCCCACCTCCCAGCCCATGGAGGCGACGACCTCGAAACCGAAGCCCTGTTCGTAGAACCTGACGAGTCGATCGATGTCGCTGGTGGCTAAGGCGACGTGGTGTATTCCCCGGATCATGGACCTTGCTCCTGCGGTGTCAGGCACGATTTGCAGTGTTGTCGCTTTGCAGGAATCGATCAAGCCGAGAGGGTGGCTTCTTGGCATGCGTGAACGCTCTGTTCACACCGCGCGGTAATTGGTTACCATCAACTGGCGTGCAAGGTGCTGAGAGTTCTGACGCAACTCCACGCCACGATTTCGAGTCCGACGCCGGCATGACCTCTCGCCCTGGCGTTCCGTCCAACCTGCAGTGAGTCCATACCATGACCGTATCGTACAACCCGGATTTCGACCCCAGCGGCATCGAAGGTGGCGTGGATACCAACACGCTGCCGTGGATATCCCTGCCGCATGCGGACGGACTTTCCGTCAAGCCACTTCGCGCCAGCGGAGAAACGGGTGTTTTCACGACCGTGATGCGACTTCGCGCGGGTAGCCGCTGGCCATCCACCGTGCATCTCGGTGCAATGGACATGCTGGTTCTTTCCGGGGAACTCGGCTGTGCCGGCGATGGCATCGGCGGCACTTACGGGCCGGGCACCTTCGGCTACATTCCTGCGAATTCCCGGGTCGATGGCATACGTGCCGAGCGCGACACCGAGATCCTGGCGACATGCCATGGAGCGATTGCATTCCTCGCGCCCGACGGGAAGAAAATCGGCTCGCTCCTTACGAGCATGGATATCCGCAAGGCGGCTGATGCACACGGTCTGGCGCTCGTCCCGGACTCGCTGGCCGAGTGCATGCAGGAGCGCAAGGCGCCCGACGCAAATGCGCCCCTTGCGATGACCTCGGGGGATGCCGCAGGGCTCGTTACCGGCGCGGCACTCGAGGCGGCCGGGACGAACCCGCACTTCGTGGATACACGCGCCCTGCCGTGGTTGCTGAACCCGGATACCCCCGACGTCGGCCTCAAGATCCTGCGGGTCAGCGAGGAGACGGGCTTCGTGTCGGTGATCGTGCGCCACAATGGCGTCGCACCACCGCACTATCACCTCGGCGCGGCAGACTTCATGGTGCTGGCTGGTCGGATCGGGTACCGCGCCGGCCCGCCGGAAGGCTATGGTGCAGGCGTCTGGTTCTACGAACCGGCAGGAGCGCGCCACGACGCCACCCAGAGGCTCAACGACGAGGACCTGATCTACACGGCGAATCTGTTCGGCCCGATCCAGTTCGATAGCGGCCGCGGCACGCCGATCAGCTTCGTCTTCTCCTGGATGACCTACAAGGCGATGGCCGATGCTGCCGGCGTAAGGCTGCTCCGGAGTACTTTCCCGTCAGACAGTTCCCTGCTCGCGTGGGAGCCGCTCGGCAGCCATTGAACTTGCCGGGCGTGGCCCCCCGCCAGGAGACTGCGATGATCAAACTGCTCACGCTGCTCAAGCGTCGTCCCGGGATGAGCATGCAGGAGTTCATCGAGCACTATGAGAGCCGACACCGGCTGATCGGCGAGAAAGTCCTCAAGCCCCATGCCTGTCGGTACGTGCGCAGGTATCTCCAGCCGGTGCCACACGTGGTCACCGGAGCGGTGGAGGAAAGCGAGCACGACGTCGTTATGGAAATCTGGTTCGAGAACCAGGAGTGTATGGATGCTTTCGCTGCCGCAGCCGCTGAACCGGGCATGTGGCGGGAGATCGTCGAGGACGAGGAGCGGCTTTTCGACCGATCGAAGATGCGGCAGTTCACGCTGACGGAATACGAATCGGATATGAGTTACTGAGCCCTGCGCTCGACCTGCGGGTCCGAGCGCCCGGCCTACATTGCCAATCTGTCGGGAAAAGCGCCGGGGTTGATCGTGCCGAGTATCGGGCTTGCCCATTCGACCTGTACGTTGAACTCGACCGGGCCCACGACATCGTTGATGTGGATCTGACCGTCTTGCCGGTAGAGCCAACCCGTGCGCTGGGTTCCATCGCTCCGGCGGATGATGCTGCGACGGTTCCACGCCGAGGGTGCAATGCCCTCGACGTCGGCATAGAAAAACATCAAGGATCCGGTGAGGAGTTCGAATCGGTGACGCGCTTCCCAGCGCACCGCAGCGAGGCGATATGTATCTGCGACGATGGGAGGCACGGGTGTCGTAACCGGCGAGCCTGCGGGCAGGGGAAGAACGCTCGAGCGGAAATCGACCACACCGATGATCGGTACGTCGGCCTGGACGCTGAAGATGCGCAGGGGATCGATCCCGAGCGCGGCGCAGCAGGCCTCCAGCATGTCCATGGTCATGTGACGCTCGCCCTTCTCGAGTCGCTGTACCTGCGCCGAACTCACGCCAACTCGATCCGCGACCTGCTGAAGCGTGAGTCGCTGTGCGATGCGGGTGGTGCGCAGAAGGTCCAGGTTGAGCGAAGGGGCTGGTACCGACCGATGGCGGTTGCTGGACATTACCGATCACTCCTCTGCGTCAGCCTCGCTGCTCCCAGTCACGCTGCCAGCGCTCGAGGTCCGCCTTCAGCGGATTACGGCGCAGTGTGAGCCCTCCGTTGGCTTGCAGCACATCGCCTGTCATGAAGCACTCGTCGCTGGCCAGCCACACCGCGGCAGCGGCGATGTCCTCACAGGTGCCATAGCGACCCATCGGGGTCGCATCGGCGAAACAGGCCTTCATCCAGTCCGGGATATCACCGCCGAAATTCCCATGGTGCATCGGCGTATCGGTATGACCGGCCGCAATGCTGTTGACCCTGATCCCCGCGCGACCGAACTGGTTCGCTACGGCGCGAACCACCTGATCGATTCCGGCCTTGGTGCCCATGTAGGCCTCGAAGCCCCCGTCTACCGTTGTCGAGTGCTGGGCGACTCCGGAGCTGATCTGGATGATCGACCCACCCTTGCCGAGCATCGCTGCCACCATTTCCTGGAGGAAAAAGAAGGGGCCCTTGAACTGGAGTGAAATCATCGTGTCGAGGTCCTGCTCGCCGAACTCGAGGAATGGGGCTCCGAGCGCGAGTCCGGTGGAGTTGACGGCAACATCGAGCCCGCCCAAGCGGGACTTCGCGAAAGACGCGAGCGCCCGAAGGTCGTCCCGGTTGGTGATGTCACAGGCGATTGCGTGCGCGCCGATGGCTGTTGCAAAAGCCGCACTGGCCTCGAGATTGCGGCTTGCGACGACGACCTCAGCGCCTTCGGCCCGAAAACGTCGGGCAATGGCTTGTCCCATGTTGCCTTCGAGCGAGGCACCGATCACCACTGCACGCTTGCCATCCAGACGTCCCATGTTGCCTCCACGGCCGACTTCAAGGTTTCAGGGTAAGCGCAAGCGACCACGCCCGCGCTCTCTTTTACTCTGGGTTCAGTCCGAAAGGTAGCGCTGCACCGCATTGTGCAGATGCCGTATCCGGACTTCCTGGTAGTTCAGGAGTGTCTCTCCACGCTTGCGCGCGGCGTGGAAGCCCTCCTGCTGCGCGCGGAGGTTGCCCGTGTCCTGGTCGTAAACCTCCCCTAGCAAGGGATCGAGCCCGGGAACGGTCGTGAAGCTGTCTTCTTCCCTCAGGCGGAAGGGCTGTGCTGGCGCTGGCCATTCACCCTCTGCCGGAGCCGGTTGCAGGAACATGATCTCGAACAAGGATCGGTTCGGATCATCCCCCAGAGGCCGGAAACGGTATGCCATTGGCAGCGAGAGCGCCGGGAAGATGATGATGTTCGGGATGAGCGTGTACTGGAACACGTCGATCATCTCGGTGTCGGTGAACTGGCTGAAATCGCGCCCGCTTTGCTCCGAGAGCACCCTCCTCAGCACTCTCGCCATCACGATTCGCGCTGATTCACCCGGCTGCACGACGAGCTCGCTACCCAATGATCTGCGATCGCCGACCAGCATCGCATCGACCATTTCCTGTTCGGTGGGCGGTGGCTGGATGAGTGGGCTGGGAACGCCGAAGGCGCAGTAGAAGCGCGACACGTTGTCGCTCAGCACGTCGTACTGGGTTCCCTCGTCATTGCTCCCGAAGAGCAATTGCGGGTGGGTCTCCTGGGTGTGGTAGTTCTCGATGAAGGCCTCCTTTGCGGCCTTCCAGTTGCAATTGAGCTCCTTCTCGATATGCAGCCTGACATGCCGGTTTGCCATGTCGAAACGATCGAGGTGCTCCGGAACCGGCGCGATGTACTGCGCGAGGGGTGGCGCGTTCTCGTCGAGGTTGATGAAGACAAAGCCGGCCCAGGTCTCAACCCGGACACGCGGCAGGTTGAAGTCCCGGCTCTCCAGGCCGGGCACGTCCCAGGCGTAGGGGATATGGGCGAGCTTGCCGTCGAGAGACCAGCGCCAACCATGGTACGGGCAGCGGATCTCCGGGCAATTGCCGCTGGAATGTCCCGGCTTGAGCTTGGTGCCGCGATGGAGGCAGGAGTTCACGTATCCGTGTATCTGCCCTTCTCCGCTCCGCATCAGGAGAACCGAGTACGGACCGATTTCATATACGTAGTAGTCACCCTCCTCGGCGATATGCTCCTCCCTGCAGGCCCACTGCCATGTACGCGTCCACAGCCGCTGCATCTCGGCGTCGAAGACCGAACGGCTGGTGTAGCGCTCGAAGGGAATGTCCTCGTCGCCGAGGAATCGACCGCACTCCACCTCGAAGACCGGCGGTACCGGTCTTCCATCGCGATGGATTAGCTCCTGAGTCGAGGGACTTCCCGCCGGCCGCGCAGGCTTGTAGTCCTTTTGCTCCTGCATGGTCATGACGTATCACGCGTCTCCATCGAGCGCGCCCTGACGGCATGCCGGCAGGGCGCGCCCCGTCTTCAGTAGCGCCAGGTCAGTTGCATACGGACTGTCCGTGGCAGGTTCGCGAGGCCGAGTTGGTCTGCCGCGATGCCATTGGCGGTGCCCGTGTTTACGCCGCTGTTCGGCAGGTCCTGGACGCCTCCCATATAGAACTCGTTCGTCAGGTTCCGTCCGATCACCGCCACCTCCCAGCGGTCGTTCTCGGAGGCGAGACGCATCGAGGCATCGAGGTTCCAGTACGAGTCCTGTGCTGCAAGTGGTGCGGCAAAGTTAGAGGCGTTGTACTCGTCGCTGTAGCGCGCATCCACGCTCAATCCGAACAGCATGCCGGTACTCACGGGTGTCTCGTAGCTGATCCCGATCGCGCCGGCCCACTTGGGCGCCATGGAAGTCGATTCACCGCTCAGGTCCTGGCCCGGCCCGGCACCGAAGGTGGTCGAGCAGCCTTCGGCAATCGACTGGCCGCCATAGCATGGCGCAATGTACTCCAGATACTTGGCCTTGTTGTAGTTGAGGCTGGCGCGCAGCGCGAGGCCATCCAGCGCGGTAGGCGCGTACTCGAGGTCGAATTCCGCACCCTTTGTGCGCGCAGCACCCGCATTTGTGGTGATGAACTGGAAGGTGATGGAATTGAAGTAATCGACCTGCAGGTTCTCGTACTTGTAGTTGAAGAGTGTCGCGTTGAAGCGAAGCTGGTTGTCGAGCATCACGGACTTGAGGCCCACCTCGAAACCTTTTGCTTTCTCAGGATCGAAGGCGATGTCATCCACTGTGGTCGCGGTGACGATCAGCGCGCTGTTGGAGAAGCCGCCCGACTTGTAAGCCGTCTTGTAGGCTCCGTAGATCGTCAGATCGTCGGTGAGTTGATAGGTGAGTGACACTTCGGGAGACCAGTTGTCGAAACTCTGGTCGGCCTCGATGGGTCGGTTCACCGGGAAGAGGCCCTGCAGCAGCACGTTGATGTAGCTCTGGTTGAGCCAACTATCCTTCTTCTCCTTGATGTAGCGAGCCCCCGTCGCGAGTTCGAGTGCGGGGCTTATCTGCCAGTTCACCTGGCCGAAGGCCGACCAGGTTTCCCCATCGGACTCGGATTGCTTGTCGTAGGCCACGTAACGGGTAGCCAGCGGCTGGCTGGAGTCCTCGATACCCCCGAAGTTGGCAGCCTGATCATGCTCGCGATTACTGTCCTGGTAATAGAAGCCCAGCATGGCGTTGACGGGACCGTCGAAGCGGGTCTGCAGCCGCGTCTCGTTGGACCAGGCGGTCCATTCCGACTGCTCCGTGGCTGCGATGAATGACGCGGGCGTCGTGATGTTCTGGCAGGAGCAGCCCCACTTGTTCTCGTTCCACTGGTAGTTGAAAACCGACGAGATCGTCATTTCCTCCATTTCATAGCTGATGTTGTCAGTCAGCGAATAGGACTTGTAGAGGTTGAACGGCGATCCGTCGTCACGGCCGTAGGGAATGTTGCCCGCGATATCCTCTGGGAACATCCCGATGTAGACGTCAAAGCTGTCATCACAAGGGACGCTGGCGTTCACCTGGGTGAAACCGCTTGCACAGGCGACAGGGACGTAGTTCCACGCGTTGGCATCGTCCTCCCGGCGCATGTAGCTTGCCTTGAAGGTATTCGTCAGTTCCTCCGTCGGTGTCCACTTGAGTGTCCCGCGCAGGAATCGCTCGTTGGTGCCAGGGAGGTTTTCCTCGGACTTCCGCTGCAGGTGCTGGTTGAACACGAAACTGCCGCTGGAGAGTAGGGGGGCCGCATCGAGTGTCGTGTTGACCACATCGAAGCCCTTGTTGTCCATGTAGCTTCCGCTCATGTCCGACCAGCGCATGGCGAGACGCCCGAGGAAGTTCTCCGCGATCTTGCCCGAGACGAAGCCCTCGAAGAATTTCTCCTCCGCCTTGACCTCATAGCCCACGCGCGCCATCGACTCGAACTCTTCGGTGGGGTCCGCGGTAGTCACGGCGATAACACCGGCGGTGGCGTTCTTTCCGAAGAAAAGCGCCTGGGGACCCTTCAGCATTTCGACGCGGGCGGCATCGAGCAGCCCTTCGTTGATCGTGCGTCCCTGGCCGTAATACACGCCGTCGATCACCACCGCGATCGACTGCTCGATGCCGACCGATATGGGCTGGGAACTGATGCCGCGCAGGGTCAGCTGAGCACCCGATCCGTTGCCGCCACGTCCGACGATGAGTCCGGGGTTCGAGGCGGCGATCTTCTCCAGTGAGGTGAGATCCTTCTTCTCGATCTCCTTCTGGCTGAACACGGTAACGGTGACCGGGACATCCTGCGCAGACTCGGTCTGCTTGCGTGCGGTCACGAGGATTTCCTCGAGGCCACCCTGCTGCGCATGCGCCGTGGTGGGAGGAATGGCGCTGGCTGTGGCTATTGCCGAAGCAAGCAGCAGTTTGCGCAGCGGACGATGGGGCATGGATTCTCTGCTCATGTCGTACTCCTGGTGTACGGATTATTCGAATGGGACCTGAACACGTTTACTTCCGCTCGTTGAACCGGGAGGCTCACCAGTCATGTACCTCCCCTGTCCACTTGAGAAACTTGCCGTTGTCGGCAGGGCTCAAGCGGTTGATCAGTTCGATGTTCATCGCCGCGGCGTCCGGGGGGTCTGTATCCGCAACGGGACCTGCCATATCGGTGCGGATCCAGCCCGGGTGCAGCAGCACCATCGTGACGCCCTGGTCGGCGAACTCGCGGGCCAGCGCCGTGATCAGTCTGTTCAAACCCGCTTTGGCGGCCGCGTAGGAGTAGCCCACGATCTTCTTGTAGCTGTGAGCTGCCACCTGGCTGGTCATGGTGACGACCTTTTTCTGCTCCGAGGCCAGCACGTTCGGCATGAATGTCTGGAGCACGCGAAAGGGCCCCATCGTCATGATGTTCATTTCATAGGCCCAGTTCTCGTAGTCCATGCTCGAGAATACTTGCGTCGCGAGCCCACCCCAGACACCCGCGTTGTTGATCAGGATGTCTATCGGGACATCGCCGAGTTCAGCTGCACATGCGCGCACAGATTCCATGTCGCCGATATCCATGCGGTGCACGGTCATCCTCCCGCCGGACTCTGCCGCCGCGGCCTTGAGCCTGTCGGCATTTTCCGGGCGTCGACAGGTGGCGAAGACCCGGTTGCCTGCCTCGGCGAACTGTCTGGCCATCTCGTAGCCGAGGCCGCGTGCGGCTCCCGTGATCAACACTGTTGCCATCGTCTTTCCTTATTGTCCGAGCCGGACCGTGCTGGGTGCATCACCGGAGCCCGCGTGGCGCCGCGCGTGTGCGGCATTGCCGCCGGTGCCGGTGCAGGAGCCGGACGTGCTCATCTGCACAGGTACTTCATCAGGGTGCGGTGCATGTGGCGGATCCGGACCTCCTGGTAATTCGCGAGCGTGACGCCCGGCCGCCCCGAGGTCATGGCGCCTTCCTGTGCGGCTTCCATGTTGCCCGTGTCCTGGTCGTAGACATTCGCCACATAGGGGTCAAGGCCTGGCACCACCGAGAAGGATTCCTCCGAGCGCACGCGGAAGGGCTGCGCCGTCTGCCACGGTGTGCCGTCTGTGGGCCTGTTCTTCAGGATCAGCAGGTCGAAGATCGCCTTGTCGTGATGCATGCCCTGCGGGCGGAAGCGATAGACGATCGGGAAAGCAACCCCGGAAAAGAACTGCTGGTTCGGGAAGACGAAATAGGCGATGGAATCGACGATCTCGCTGTCGCTCACCCGGGAAAGGTCCGGTCCCCCCGTGGAGGCAACCGCATCCCGGAGATGTTGCGCCATCACCCGGCGAGCGGTCTGCCCCTCCGGCACCACGAGTCTCGCGTCGGCGTCACTGCGGTCACCCATCAGGAAACTGTCGAGGATTTCCTGCTCGCTTACCGTCTCCTCGAGGAAGACGCTCGGCGAACCGGCGACGTTGATCAGGCGACTGATGTTGTCACCGTAGAAGTCGTACTGCGTGTTCGCGTCGCCGTTCGTGCGCATCAGCTGGGGATGCGTCGTCATCACGTGGTAGGCCTCGAGGAAAGCCTCCGAGGCGATCTTCCAGTTGCAGTTGAGTTCCTTCTGCACGTGGGCCGCAACGTAGCGGTTGGCGAAGATATCGCTGCCAAGATGATCCGGCAGCGGAGCCAGGTACTCCTCGAGCGGCGGCGCCTCGGGGTCGAGGTTGATGAAGACGAAGCCACCCCACAGCCCTACGCGTACGCTGCCGAGGCCGTACTGCTCCGGATCGACATGGGGGAAATCCCATTCGCAGGCGAAGTGCTTCAGGCTGCCGTCGAGGTTCCACGTCCAGCCGTGGTAGGGACAGCTGATCTGTGCTGCGCTGCCGTCGCTCCAGGAGGGCTTCAGCTTCGTGCCGCGATGCATGCAGGAATTGCGGTGGGCCTTTATCTCCCCCGTCTCGGTGCGTACCACGATGATGGAAAGGGGGCCCACGTCGTACACGAAGTAGTCCCCCGCCTCGGGGATGTGCTCCTCGCGGCAGGCCCACTGCCACGTACGGGTCCACATCGACTCGAGCTCTCGCCGGAAGAATTCGGGTGAGGTATAGCGCTCCAGCGGAATGTCCTGGTCGCCCAGGAATTCGTAGTGTTCCTCGCGCAGATAGCGGGGCACTTCCCGGCTGTCGCTCGCCAGCACGTCCTGCACACTGATGCCGGGACATCTCGCCTCGCCGGGTTTCAGCACTCTGCTCATCTCATCTCCCGGTGATCAGAATCGGGAACTCGTTCGCGTACGGTGTCGCGCATCCCGGCCACCGCTATGACGTCATCACGTTGAGGCGGGTCAGCTGCGATCGGGCGATGCACCATCGCCCGTCCACGAAGCGGTAGTCCTCACGGTAGTGCCCGTAACCGTGGAGTGATGTGTCGTGGGTTGCGCCGGTGCGGTCCCAGACGCGATCCTCCATCGCGATGATTCCCCGCGCCTCGGTCGGAGAGAGGATCTCTATCTCGTGGCAGTGGCCATGGTGTGCAGAAGGTTTGGTCGCGACCGACGCGATGAAGTCAACGATGGCCTCCCGGCCGCTGTAGACCCAGTCGTCGCTGCCGGAGGGCGCGCTCTGTGCGCTGCCACCAATGGTCTGTGCAGTGCGCGCATCGAAAACGGCATCCTCGGTCCATATCGTGCGCATGCCCTCCCAGTCTTTCGTGTCCAGGAAGCGGAAATAGCGCGCCTTCAGCTGGCGGATCGCCTCCATGGCCCAGAGCTGCTCCAGCCTGTCCATCTACCAGCTCACCGACACCGGGCTCGGGTACATCCGCAACCTCCACTGCTACGTTCCGGCTACTCGCCGGGAACTCCGTTTCCGGAGAAGCCCGGTGGCAGGTTTGTTGTCCATTGAGTTGACTTTGGACCTGCTCTTTTTGGCTGTAAACGAATGCGAGAACCCATCTGCGGAAAATTCTTGCGATTCTGGTGAAAAAATTCTTCAATCGCATGCGAGTGCGG
>JBIKKL010000620.1:0-3264 GCA_044360365.1 Burkholderiales bacterium
GAAGAAGGACGAGATCGAACGCATGCGCCGCGAGCTTTCGATCAAGAACTATCACATTGCAGCGCTCAACGAGCGCTTCATACGCATCGAAGAGCGTATCAGCGATTTGAGCGTGCAGACCTCGGATGCGTACAAGACTCCGTCGCGCGTCGACGCGGTCCTGGGGCAGTCGGTGTCCCTGGCAGGCGCCCCTCAGCCCACTGCACCGCAGCTGCCGCTCAACATGATCGAGAAGCCGGCCGAAGACTGGACGCAACTGCTCGACGCATGGCACAAGCGTCTGGATCGGCGCTTCGGTCAACTCGATGCACTGCAGGCGAATCTGCAGGACCGGTTGGGGGATGCTTCCGGGATGTTGCCGCGCTATCCTGCGACAGCGGTCGGCAGCGAGCCCTCCACGATACAGTAGCGCAGGACGGAGCGAGCATCGTGAGCCTCCCGCTCGCCGGACTGCGCGTCATTGCCATCGAGCAATACGGTGCGGGGCCCTGGGGCACCTCCTACCTGGCCGATCTTGGCGCCGAAGTCATCAAGATCGAGAACCCGGCCGATGGCGGAGACGTCGGGCGCAGCGTCGGCCCGCATTTCTTCGGTCCCGGCGACAGCCAGTTCTTCCAGACATTCAATCGCAACAAGAAGAGCCTCACGCTCAACCTCAAGGTGCCTGAGGCTCAGCGCGTGTTGCACGATCTTGCAGCGACGAGCGACGCCGTGCTCGACAATCTTCGCGGGGACATTCCGGCGAAGCTCGGCCTCACCTACGAGGTGCTCGGCAAGGCCAATCCGCGCATCGTGTGCGCGCATCTGTCGGCGTACGGGCGCGAAGGTTCACGCCGCACGTGGCCCGGATACGACTACCTGATGCAAGCCGAGGCCGGGCTCATGTCGCTGACCGGAGAACCCGACGGGCCACCCACGAAGTTCGGCGTGTCGATCGTCGATCTCGTGACGGGACTGACGGCGGCCTTTGCACTCCTGGCCGCCGTGACCGGGGCTCGGGCGACCGGCGTCGGCCGCGATATCGATGTCAGCCTGTACGATGTCGCGCTGCATAACCTCAACTATCCGGCCACCTGGTATCTCAATGCCGGCGTCGTGCAAGGGCGCGAGTCGCGCTCGGCGCATCCGTCGCTCACGCCCTCGCAGCTCTACCGCACGGGCGACGGCTGGATCATGATCATGTGCAACAAGGAGCGCTTCTGGGGCGTGCTCGCGCGGGAGCTCGGTCATCCGGAATGGATCGAGGATGCGCGCTTCCTCGACTTTGCGGCACGACTCGCGCACCGTAGCGAGGTCACCGCGGTGCTCGAAGCCGTTCTGACGCAGCGGTCTACTGCGCACTGGCTGGAGCGATTCGCCGGGAAAGTGCCCGCCGCACCGGTGAACGACGTGGCGCAGGCACTCGATGCTTCGTTTACCGCCGAGCAGGATCGGATCGGCACTTTCGAATACGAGGATGGTCGCTCGGCGCGCATGGTCGAGAACCCGGTGCGTCCGGCCGGAGCGGATCTGCCCCATGACGCGGCCCCGGGTCTCGGACAACATACCGATGAGCTATTGCGCGAGTTGGGCTATTGCGCCGAGCGAATCGCCGAACTCAAGCGCCAAGGGGCGGTATGATGCGCGGGGCGGGCGCCTGATTGACCGCGCCGTTTTCCCGTCTACTTTCCACGAGCGACCAATGAATTCCAAACGCGTCCGTCCTTCGCACAAGCGTGCTCGCGCCTCGGCGCGTCTTGCCCGTTCCGCTGCGAGTGTCGGCACGAGCAGTCCTCTTGGGCTGCGGCTGCGTGCGTCGAGATCGGCGCTCGTCATCGTGGACGTCCATGAGCGTCTGCTCCATACCATCGTCGAGGCCGATCGCGTCGTCGAGCGTTGCGGCGCGCTGATGAAGATGGCACGTCTGCTTCACGTCCCCATCTTCGTGACCGAACATGTGCCGCACAAGCTTGGACCGACGACCGATCGACTCAGATCGCTCGTGACGGCCGACGAGATTTTCTCCAAGCGCTATTTTTCTTCGGCCGACGAGCCCTCGATTTCGCAGCCGCTGGCGGCCGCCGGACGACCGCAGCTCGTGATCGCAGGCCTCGAAGCGCACGTCTGCGTTTTGCAGACGGCGTTCGGATTCGCCGAACGCGGCTATCGGACCCACGTCGTTGCCGACGCATGCGGATCACGAAGCGAGGCGTCGTGGCTCGTCGCGATGGATCGTCTGCGAGCCGCGGCGGTTCCGGTCGTGACGGCGGAGATGGTGATGTTCGAGTGGCTCGAACACGCGGAGCGGCCGGAAATGCGCGAGCTGATCGCCCTGATCAAGTAGTGCGCGTCCGATCCCGATCGCTACACGCAATTGCGCGGTGTCAGTCGTTCTTGCGCAGCGACTGAAAGAGATCGACCAGCATCATGATCACCCCGATCGCGATCACGATGATCAAGGCGATATCCTTGAGCTTGATTGCAGGCGGCAGAACATAGGCCAGCACCATCGATACGGCAGCAACGCCGGCAACGAGCTTGACGATCATGCGCTGCTCCCTGCGGGTTGACCGAGTACTGTGCGCACCAGCCACTGTGCAGTACGCAGCAGGCGTGCATCGTCGCCGTGGCGACCGATCAGCTGCACACCGATGGGCAATCCGTTCGCGGCGGTGAGCAGCGGCAGGGTAATCGCCGGCATGCCGCACAGCGTCCAGAGCGTGCAGAACGCGGGGTTTCCGGTGCCTTCCAGTCCGGCGGGCGCACTGCCCGGTGTCGCCGGGGTGAGGATCGCGTCGAACTCGTCGAAAATCGGTGCGAACCCAGCCTCCAGCCTGGGCAACTGGGCAAGGGCGCTCAGGTAGTCGATTGCGCGAGTATTGCGTCCGCGCTCGATCTGAGCGCGTAGGGATGCGGACAATCGGTCGGCGCCACGATCGTAGTCCAGCGCGAAGTTCGAGGCGATGTCCGTTTCCATGATGGTTTGGTGCCACGCCCATGCCTGCCCGACGGACTGCGGCAGGAGGCGTTCTTCGGCACGCTCGCCCAGATGCTCGCGCAGTTCTTCCAGTGCGGCGGCGCATTCGGCTTCGATGTGCGCGTCCCAGACCGGGGTCCGCATGAACGCCAGGGTGGGTGGCAGAGGCGGATCTTCGGCTGCAACGTGCATGAACGCCGGTGTGGCGAAGAGGCGTGTGTCAGGATCCTCAGGATCGTATCCGCAGATGCATTCCATGACGAGGGCAATGTCCGAAACCGAGCGGGCCATCACGCCCACGGTATCGA
>JBIKKL010000080.1:0-11781 GCA_044360365.1 Burkholderiales bacterium
GATGGGGCGCAAGCCCTCTTTGGCGCACGACGCTTCGGCGAGCTGCATCGGTCCGCCCATGATGAAGAAGAACTTGTCCGTACCTTCGTTCTTCAGCGACTTTGCCAGTATTTCTGATCCTGTCAGGTCTGCCATTGCCTGCTCCTCCAGTGGGGTCGGGAAACGTGCGCACGCACGGCGTCGCGCACGGCTTCGGGGTCGCCTAGACGATTTTGTCGGCTTTGAGCGCGGCGACTTCTTCGGCGCTCAAGCCGAGCCAGTCCTTCAGTGCATCCTCGGTATGTTGGCCGAGCAGCGGTGCAGGCTTGACGATCGATTGCTTGCCGCTGTGCCGCACCGGCCAGCCGAGCGCCCTGAACGGCCCGGTCGGATGCTCGATCGTCTGAATGATGCTTCGATTCCGGAAATCGGGATCTTCGAGCAGTTCCTTCGTATCGCGTACCGCACCGGCGGGTATGCCTGCCTGGCCGATGAGACGCATCGCTTCGTACTTGTCGCGTCTGCGGGTCCAGCTAGCGATGATCTCGTCGACCTCGGCTTCGTTCTCCACCCGCCCTTCGCGCGTATCGAATTTGGGATTGCCGACGAGATCCGTGCGGCCGATGACTTCGAGCAGCTTCGGCCAGTGCGTGGGATTGGCGCGGCTCGTGTAGACGTAGACGTAGTCGTTCGGCCCACCCGGCGCACAGGGATAGATGTTGGCCGGCGGGTTGTTCCCGCCGACCGACTTGGACGCGACGCGGGGCGCAGGCTCGCCGGTCTTCTCCGTGACACCGAGCGCGTTGCGGATGTAGTGCATGATGGCGTCCTGCATGCCGACGGTGAGGCGTGCGCCCTTGCCGGTTTCCCTGCGCTGGTAGAGCGATGAGACGATGCTGATGGCCATCAGCATGCCGGTGCCGGAGTCACCGAGCGTGGGGCCGGGCTTCGTCGGCGGTCCATCCGGATCGCCCGTGATGCTCATGCTGCCGCCGCAGGCCTGCGCGATCATGTCGAAGGCGAGGTTCTTCTCGTAGGGACTGCCTTCGCCGAACCCTTTGACCTGCCCGTAGACGATCCCTGGATTGATCTGGCTCAGTACGTCGTACCCGAGGCCGAGCCGTTCGATGGCACCCGGCGCGAAGTTCTCGACGAACACGTCGGCCTTCCTGGCGAGATCCTTGACGATCTGGAGTCCGCGCGGTGACTTGAGGTTCACCGTCAGCGATCGCTTGTTGGAGTTGTACATCAGGAAGTAGGGGTCGTCCTTGTGCGGTTTGGTAGCGCCGGTGCGGCGCCCTGGATCACCGCCGGTGGGGTTCTCGACCTTCACGACGTCGGCCCCCAGCCACGCGAGCACCTGGGTGCAGGACGTGCCTGCCTCGAACTGCGTCAGATCGAGCACGCGCACGCCCTTCAGGCAGGACAATGCTTCGCGATTCGGTTCCGTCATGATCTCCTCCGGTGATGTTCATCGTCGACACTGCGGTCACGTGGGCCGCATCGGCAGGGGGCGTTGCGGCGTGTCGACCGTCGTTCGAGGCATCATCCGCGATGCTCGGCCGGCGGTCAACGGCGAGGATGGGCCGGCGTGTCGATGGGTTCACATGATGGATCGCCGGGACTATGGTCATCGACTTCCCGGACGCGGGAACACCATGCTGCAGGCCCGGATGGCCGTACAGCCTTTCCGGCGCAGCGGGATCGGACTTACCATAGACCAAAATCTTCGATAGGCGCTGCATGCCCGCATTCGGCGGCAAGCAGCCAGGCGGTTGCACCCGTGAATCTCTTCGACAATGCGCTACCGGCCGTCTGGTTGTGGGGCGGCAATCTCGTCACCGCACTTCTGTTGTTCGTGACGCTGCGGTCACGGCCCTGGACCTGGCTCGACTCGAACTCCCGTCAGCACGCCTACGCGGGAGCCACCGTCGTGTGCATGCTCCTCTGGTCGATCTCCGCCAAGCTGGGCGGGGGGCCGAGCTTCCATCTTCTCGGGGCCACCGTGCTGACACTGATGTTCGGCCCGAGGCTTGCGTTTGTCGCCACCTGTATCGCGCTCATGGGTGTTTCGCTGGCCGGCGGGGCAGGCTGGATGGCTTATGGCGTCAATGCGCTGTTGATGGGCGCGGTGCCCATAGCGGTGAGCTATGGCATCTATCGTTGGGCCGATCGTCGCCTGCCGAATCATTTCTTCGTGTATGTGCTCGTCTGCGCATTCGTCAACGGCGCGTTCGCGATGACGGCGTGCCGCCTCGCTGCGTTGACGCTTTACTGGTACGCGGGCATCCCCGAGGCGGGCACGGCAACTTCGGACTATCTGCTCGCGTCCGTGCTGCTGGCCTGGGGCGAGGCGCTCACGACCGGGATGATGATGACGGTGTTCGTCGTCTATCGGCCCGGGTGGGTGATGCTGTTCGACGATGCGAGGTACATCGTCGGGCGGTGATCGATCTCGCAGCCTGTCGGGCTGCCTGCCGTTCGGCAGTCGACGCACTGCTGTGGGATACTCGCGCGGTGCCGTTCGCGGGCAAGGCCACGAGCATCGCTTGCCATCGAACGCCGGATCGCATCGTAGATCGCAAGGCTGGACGACAACCAATGCGCACGCTGGGCAGTTTCGACTACATCATCGTCGGCGGGGGCAGCGCGGGCTGTGTGCTCGCGAACCGGCTGTCCGCGGATCCGAAGTGCTCGGTGCTGCTGCTCGAAGCGGGCGGCAAGGACGACTGGATCTGGATCCACATTCCGATCGGCTACCTGTTCTGCATAGGCAATCCGCGTACCGACTGGTGTTATCGCATCGAACCCGATGCAGGATTGAACGGCCGATCGATACTCTATGCGCGCGGCCGTGTGCTGGGCGGATCATCGTCGATCAACGCGATGCTCTACCTGCGCGGGCAGTCCCGCGACTACGACGAATGGGCCGCCCTCACCGGCGATGATCGTTGGGCGTGGCGCAATGTGCTTCCCGTCTTCAAATCGAGTGAGGACCACTGGCGCGGTGGCGACGACATGCACGGCGCAGGCGGCGAATGGCGCGTCGAGCAGCAGCGACTGTCCTGGGAAATCCTCGACGCATTCCGTGAAGCCGCACTTGAAGCGGGTGTCGCTCGGATCGAGGACTTCAACCGGGGCGACAACACCGGCAGTTCCCGCTTCGAGGTGAATCAGCGCCGGGGGATACGTGTCAGTGCCGCCAAGGCCTTCCTGCGACCGGCGCTGGGGCGATCGAACCTGACGGTCGTCACGGGGGCGCAAGTGCAGAGGCTTCGCTTGGACGCACGAACGGTGCAGGGCGTCGAGTTCCGGCTCGGCGGTGAGCTGTGCTTCGCCAGTTCGAAGCGCGAGACGATCCTCTCGGCCGGCTCGATCGGCACGCCGCAGATCCTGCAGTTGTCCGGAATCGGCCCTGGTGCGTTGTTGCAGCAGCATGGCATTGCGGTCGCTCACGATCTGCCCGGGGTCGGCGAGAATCTGCAGGATCATCTGCAGTTGCGCATGGCATTCCGGGTGAAGAACGTGCTTACGCTCAACACCATGGCGAACTCCTGGTGGGGCAGGATGAAGATGGGGCTGGAATACGCCGTGCGGCGCACAGGCCCCCTGACGATGGCGCCCTCGCAGCTTGGCGCGTTCATGAAGTCCGACGAACGCCAGGCGAGTGCGAACATCGAATTTCATGTGCAGCCGCTCAGTCTCGACAAGTTCGGCGATCCGCTGCATCGCTTCCCCGGTTTTACTGCGAGCGTGTGCAATCTGCGTCCCACGTCGCGCGGACACATCCGCATCAAATCGCCGGACCCTGCAGCGCATCCCGCGATTACGCTCAACTATCTGTCGACGGAAACCGACAAGAACGTCGCCGTCCAGTCGTTGCGCATCGCGCGGCGCATCGTCACCCAGACGAAGACGATGGCACGCTACGAGCCCGAGGAGTTTCTTCCCGGGCCGCAGTATCGAACGGAAGACGAATTGACGAAGGCGGCCGGTGATGTCGGCACCACGATCTTTCATCCCGTGGGGACGTGTCGGATGGGCCGCCCGGACGACGCGCAAGCCGTGGTCGATTCGGAACTTCGCGTTCGAGGCGTGGCCGGCTTGCGAATCGTCGATGCGTCGGTCATGCCGACCATCACCTCGGGCAACACCAATTCCCCCACCCTCATGATCGCCGAGCGTGGCGCACACTTGATCGCAGGAGCCGCCCATTGAGCACCGGTGATGGTCCGACGTTGGCAGTGTTCACGAAGAATCGGATGAATCCCGCCTATCACGGCGCGCGCATCGCGGCGAGTCTCGTTGCGGAGCGTTTCGGTGGGCGTGCGGTGCACTACGTGCCCGAGCGTCCCGACGACATCGCGCAGCAGATCGCGCTCATCGACGAAGCCATCCAGACACGGCCAGCGGCCATGGTGCTCGTGCCCGTGCATCTTACGGCCGTGGACGAGGCCGTGAGTCGCGTGCGGAGCGCTGGCATACCGATCTTCAATTGCATCAACCGGCTGCGCCACGAGGATGACTACGTGACCTTCGTGGGGGCCGAAGATGCGGCAATGACTTCGAGGGTGGCGGACAAGCTTTTTGCCGAACTCGGGGGACGGGGCAAGGTGGTGATCCTCGAAGGCACGTCCGGTACGATCACGGCACGCGAGCGCATGCGCGGCTTCCTCGATGCGGCCGAGCATTACCCCGACATCCAGGTGCTCGGCTGCCTCTGCGGCAACTTTCTTCAGGACGGCGGTGAGGCGGCGATGCGGGAACTGCTCGCCGAGCACCCGAGGATCGACGGCGTGCTTGCAGCGAACGACAGCATGGCCCTCGGTGCCATCCAGGCGTTGCGCAAGGCCGGACGGCGCAGCCTGGTCGTGGGCGTGAACGCCGTGCCCGAGGCCGTGCAGGCGCTCAAGTCAGGGGACCTCCTCGCGACTGCAGACTTCGACGCATTCAAGATTGCTGCGCTCGCGGCGGAGGCTGCAATTCGCTACTTGCGCGGCGAATCGGTGCCCAAGGAAATACTCACGCCGATCGACGTTGTCGAGAGCGGGAACTGCGCGCGGTGGGACAAACCCATGGAAGCACGCGAGCTGCCCGATTGGGAGCATATGATGTCGCTGATCGGGGCAAGTCGCCGGAATGCGTGACCCGTTATCATCCATTTTCTGCGCGCAGTTGCCATTCGGGAACGGCACCCTGCGCTCGCACATCGCAGCGCCCGCGCGCTAACATCGGCATAGACGCCGAGACCAGGGAGGAGCCCCACCATGTTGATCGTCGATTCGCAGGTGCATCTTTGGAAGGATGCGAAGATGGCACCGCCGCACCGGCAGGTGCCGAGCTTCACCGTGGATGATCTCCTCGCCGAAATGGCGGCAGCCGGGGTGGGCGGGGTCGTGATTACGCCACCTAACCTCGGCGAGCCGGTCAATGCCCAAGCCGTAGATGCGGCGCGGGCGTATCCGGACAAGTTCTGCATCCTCGGTAATTTCGATTTGACGAGTCCGGAGCGCGAATCGATCGTCGCACGCTGGAAGCAGCGGCCCGGTATGCTCGGTTTGCGCTTCACCCTGAGCTCCCCGGAGCAAAAAGCGTGGTGGACGGACGGCACGCTCGACTGGTTCTGGCCCGCGTGCGAGAAGGCGGGGCTGGTCGTGGGCCTGCTTGCGACGGGCTCGAACATCGGCGTGCTCGGGCAGATCGCCGAGCGCCATCCGGGCCTCAAACTGCACATCGACCATATGGGATGCGGCGGCGGTGCCGGCGCGGGCAAGGATGCTGCCGCCTTCGTCAACATCCGCGAGATGGAGAAGGTGGCAAAGCTTCCGAACGTCGGCGTGAAGCTGTCGGCGGCCCCGAGCCTTTCGTCCGACGCCTGGCCTTACACGAACATCCACACCTACATTCGTCAGGTGTTCGAAGCGTTCGGACCGGATCGCTGTTTTTGGGGAACGGATCTCACGCGCATGCCGTGCTCGTATCGCGAGTGCGTAACGATGTTTACCGAACACATGCCCTGGCTCAAGGGGCGTGATCTCGAACGCGTGATGGGCGGTGCAATCATCGACTGGCTGGGGTGGAAGCGCCCGGGCGCTCAGGCATCGTAGTCAAGGAGGCAGGCTGTGCAGATCATCGATTCGCAGATACACATCTGGCGCAATGGGCGCATGAGCAGTCATCATCGTCAGGTCGACAACTTCCTGGTCGAGGAAGCGCTGACGGAGATGGCGGCTGCCGGGGTCGATGGTGCGGTCCTTCATCCGCCGAGTGCGCTGGGCGACGATGTCAATGTCCAGGCCGTCGAGGCCGTCCAAGCCCATCCGAGCAGGTTCTGCATTCTTGGCCACTTCGATTTGACGCGGCCGGATCGCGAGGAGGTCGTCGCGAGATGGAAGGAGCGCCCGGGAATGCTCGGCTTCCGGTTCACCTTCAGCCATCCTGAGCAAAAGCGTTGGTGGATCGACGGTTCGCTCGACTGGTTCTGGCGCGCCGCCGAAAGGCAGCAGCTCGTCGTCGGGCTGCTCGCGACCGGTGCCGACCTGCCGGTGCTCGCCAGCATCGCGGAACGTCATCCCGGGCTTCGCTTCAACATCGATCACCTCGGGCGCGGCGGCGGGGGTCGTGGCACGATGGACGCGCCGGCGTTCGCAGACCTCGCCGAGATGCTGAAGTTGGCGAAGCTGCCCAACGTCGGTGTGAAGATGTCCGGTGCACCGAGCTATTCGAGCGATCCCTATCCGTACAGGAACATTCACGGCTATCTGCACCGGATTGTCGAAGCCTTCGGACCGGACCGCTGTTTCTGGGGTACGGACATCACACGCATGCCATGCTCGTATCGGCAGTGCGTGACGATGTTCACCGAAGAACTGCCGTGGCTCAAGGGGCGCGATCTCGAACGTGTCATGGGGGGCGCGGTCGTAGACTGGCTGCGCTGGAAGCGTCCGGCGGCGTGACTATCGCTCAGGTTTCAGACGAAGCGCTGCGTATGCGGATCGATGCGGTCCGAGATATTCTGCAACAGGATCTGCTGTTGCTTTCACGAATTGGCTGCCTGTAGCCGAGGCAGCGACGCGGCTGCGCAGATGAGCCGTGCCCCTAACGTAACCACTGGAGATCTTTCATGCCCATACTCGAAACTCACGGTGCATCCCTCTACTATGAGGTGCACGGCGAAGGCTTTCCCATCCTGACCTTCGCGCCCGCCGGGTTGCTATCGAAGATCAGCGTCTGGAGTGCGCCGATGTCGCCGATGAATCCGGTCACCGAATGGTCGAAGCATTTTCGCGTCATCGTGATGGACCAGCGCAACGCCGGCGGACAATCGCATGCTCCCATTACGGCGAACGACGGCTGGGCGAGCTTCGCGCAGGATCACGTGGCGATCCTCGATCACCTGAAGATCGACCGCTGCCATCTCTTCGGTCAGTGCATCGGCGGCTCGTTCATCTTCAGCCTGCTGAAGATGCAGCCCGAGCGCATTGCCTCGGCGGTCATCGCGCAGGCGATCGGTCGCGTCGGTCCGATGAAGCCGGGACGTACCGCGCGCTTCAACGAATGGGCGCAGGGATTGAAGAATCATCCCGAAGCGACCGAGTCTGTGCTCGATGCATATTTCAACAATCTTTACGGCCCCGGATTCGTCTACAGCGCCGACCGGGAATTCGTGAAGAGCGTAAAGACGCCATGCATGGTGCTCTATGGCAACGACGATGCGCATCCCTTCCCGATTTCGGACGAGATCGCGAAGCTGCTGCCGAACAACGAAGCGATCGTCGAGTGGAAGACGGGGGCCGCGCTCGATGCAGCCAAGCCCAGGGTCATGGCGTTCCTGAAGCAGCATACGCCTGGCTGACGCTTCGCGGTGTAGGGTGTCGCGTGAACGGGAACGGCGCGTCGTGGCCGCATCCCGTTCTCGGCCTTGCAAGGCACCTGACGAGCCCTTTGGCACCTTCATTGTGCCTCGTGTACGTTCCACCGGCCATGGCGCCGGAATGCCCATAGCCTTTCGATGGGCACCCCAGTAACCGCTGTCGACTAGCATCAGAGAGCATTCTTCATGGAAAAATACGTTCGTAACGCCGCTGCTGTACTGGCGATCACTGCATTCGGCGCCACGGTGCCGGTTCATGCACAGGATAAGTTTCCGTCGCGGCCGCTGCGCATCGTGGTGCCTTCCTCGCCTGGCGGCGGTCTCGATGTGACGGCACGCACGATGGGGCAACACCTGAGCCTCGCGTGGGGGCAAAGCGTGGTCGTCGATAACCGCGCCGGCGCGGGCGGGACGCTCGGCCCCGATCTCGTCGCGAAGGCGGCACCCGACGGGTATACGATCCTGATCGTCAGCAGCACCTATGCCGTCAATGCGATTGCCTATCCGAAGCTGCCGTATCACTCGGTGAACGACTTCGCGCCGATTACGCTGGCAACGACGCAGTCGCAGGTCACCGGCATCAATGCGGCGGTTCCCGCACGCAACATGAAGGAATTCATCGCCTACGCGAAGGCGCGTCCAGGCAAGCTCAACTACTCGTCGCCCGGGGTGGGCACTTATTCGCAGTTGGCATTCGAATTGTTCAAGTCGGCCGCCGGGCTGGATATCGTGCACGTGCCGTACAAAGGGGCGGGTTTGTCCGTAGCGGCGGCAGTCGCGGGAGAAACGCAGGCGGTCAACGGCAGTACGGTGACACTACTGCCGCACGTGAAATCGGGGAAACTGCGTGCGCTCGGTACCACTGGCAAGGAACGCGCCTCGGTGTTTCCTGACGTGCCGACCATGATCGAGCACGGGCTACCCGGCGCGACCGCCGAAGGATGGTTCGGGTTTCTCGTGCCTGCGAAGACGCCGCCCGCCGTCGTTACGGCGTTGAACAAGGAGTTCACTCGGGTACTACGTCTACCGGAAGTGCGCGAGCAACTGATGCGCGACGGCTCCGTGCCGGTGGGGAGTACGCCGAAGGAATTCTACGACCACCTCACCGGCGAAATCGCGCGGCTCGAGAAACCGGTGAAGGCACTACTCTCGAGCAAGAACTAGCGCGACGAACCAATAAACTGTGCCAGGCACAGTTTATTGGTTATTCAGGTACCGTTTCGTCATGCTTTCTTCTTTTGCATGCGCGAGAGGATCATCGGCGCGAATATCGAGAGTACGGAGAGCGCCACCAGCACGACGCATATCGTGCTGCTGACGAAGATGACCGGATTCCCGCTCGAAATGGTCATCGCCTGCCGGAAGGATTGTTCCATGATGCTACCCAATACGAGCGAAAGCACGAGCGGCGCTACCGGGATATCGCATTTACGAAACAGGTAACCCAGGATGCCGAAGAGCAGACACATGTAGAGTTCCGTCGTGTTGCCGTTGATCGCAAACACGCCGATCGTGGAGATCGACAGGATGATCGGCATCAGTATGCCGCCCGGAATGTACAGCAGGCGCACGAACAAGTGGATCAGCGGTATGTTGAGGATCAGCAGCATGAGGTTGCCGATGTACATGCTGTCGATGAGCCCCCACACCAGATCAGGGCGATTCTGGAAGAGCATCGGCCCCGGCTGAATGCCGTACATGATGAAAGCCCCGAGCATCACCGCGGTCGATCCGCCGCCAGGAATGCCGAGCGTGAGCAACGGCACCATGGCGCCCGCGGTGTCCGCATTGTTGGAGGCTTCCGGGCCGGCAACGCCTTCGACTGCGCCCTTGCCGAATTTCTCGGGGTGATCCGACAGTCGTTTCTCCCAGACGTACGACATGATGGATGCAATCGTTCCGCCCGCACCGGGCAGCACGCCCACCACGAAGCCGATCACGCTGCCGCGCAGGATGGGCTTGATCGAAAGCTTCCACTCCTCCATCGTGAGCCAAACCTTGCCCTTCAAGCGGATGATCTCCGGCCGGACACCCTTGATCATCTCTTCCATGGCGGAGAAAACTTCCGCGAGGGCGAACAGGCCCACCACGGCAATGATGAAGCCGACGCCGTCCTGCAGCTCCACGACGCCCATCGTGAAGCGCTGCTGACCGCTTTGAAGGTCGATGCCGATCGTCGCGATCATGAGTCCGAGGATCGAGGAGATCATTGCCTTGGCGGGCGACTTGCCGGCAAGCGAGGTCACTGCCGTCATCGCAAACACCATCAAAACGAAGTACTCCGCGGGTCCGAACTTGAGCGCCAGCGAGGTCAGCGGCAATGCGAAGAGGGTCAAGCCGATGACGCCCAGGGTGCCGGCAATGAACGAGCCTACGGCGGATATCGCGAGCGCCGCGCCGGCTCTGCCGTTTCGAGCCATTTGGTAGCCATCGATCGCGGTCATCACCGAGGACGCCTCGCCGGGCGTGTTGATCAGGATGGCCGTGGTCGACCCGCCGTAGCGTGCACCGTAGAAGATCCCGCACATCATGATGAGCGCGGAGGTCGGGTCCATGCCATAGGTCATGGGGATGAGCAGGGCGATCGTCGCCGACGGGCCGATGCCGGGCAGGACCCCGATGACGGTTCCCAGGAAGCAGCCGACGAAGGTATACCAGAGGTTGATCGGCTGCAGAGCGACCGAAAAGCCGTTCAGGATGTGCGTGAGGGTTTCCATGGGATGCTCCGATCGACGTGCGCTAGAAGGGCAGTACGCCCTTGGGGAGGCTCACATCGAGCTTCACGAACAGCCAATACGTCCCGATCGAAAACAGCACGGCGCTCAGGACATTCGACACCCATTTGCGCGGATGGAAATAGACCATGAGCGGGAGGAGAAATACCGAAGTCGCGAGGATGTAGCCCGCCGAGACGAAGAACAGGTAGTAGAGCCCGGTCCAGGCCGCGACGATCAGCAGGATCAGGACGACTCGCGGCTGCAGGTCGAGCTTCTCTTCCGGGATGTTCTTCGCCTTGTCGCGCCAGATTTCGAACCCGAGCATTCCGGCGGCGAGGAGCATGCCGATGCCGATGAGGTTGGGAAACGCTCGCGGTCCCAGCGGGTCGCCGATTTCCAGGGAGGGAATCTGCGTCGTGCTGTAGAGATACACGATCGACAGGACGACGGACAGGACGAGTATGGTCAGGTTGGCGCGCACGGCCGGGTTCCTCCCGTGGGATTCATCGATGTCGTTGTGGTCGCGGTCGGACGTTCGTCGATGGACGATGTCTGCCCCTGCAGCAGGTACGCAATATAGCGGTTCGATGCAGGTTGGAAAAGTCTTCGTGCGTGCAGTTCGCTAATCCCGGAACGAAACGGGTGCCCGATCGGTTGCTGCGAGACTGGGGCGTCACCGCGCGGAGGCCCTCCGGCTCGAACGCACGGCGAGTCGATGCCGCTCACGGATTGACGCCCCTCGTCATATCGAACCATACTTTCAAGATGACCCGATACCATCGGGCGGCCGAGGGAAGTGTACTGACCCCGGCCCGAACGCATCGCCAAACAGCGATTTGCGACGGCGAAACAGGCGGCCATGGGGAGGAGAAGGCAATGAATGCAGATTCTACGCAGCAGCCTGTCGTTGCCACGGATGCATCGGCATTGCCGTTCCTGGCACCTTGTCGCGTGCTGGAGCCTTCAGCGCCGCTGCGATGGATTGCCATGGGTTGGTCGGATGTCAGGCGTGCACCTCGTCAGAGCCTCGGCTACGGCGTTGCCATCGCCATGCTCTCGGGGGGCGTGACCAGCATCGGCGTCACGCTAGGCAGCTACTGGGCTGCGCTCGTACTCCTCTCGGGCTTCGTATTCGTCGCCCCCGTGCTCGCCTTGGGGCTCTATTCGATCAGTCGCCAGCTGGAACTCGGTCTGGTTCCTGCTGCTACGCGT
>JBIKKL010000621.1:0-3255 GCA_044360365.1 Burkholderiales bacterium
GTCGCACACCTGCTCGTCGCGGGAATGCTCATCCATGCGGGGTATGTGGGGTTCTCCTTCGAAGCCAACGCGATGGGCATGCCGGTCTCGATTCTGTCTCTGATCGGTGTACTGCAGCCCGTGCTCACGGCGCTGGGCGCCGCATGGTTGCTGCATGAGCGGGTCAGTATCCTGCAATGGATCGGTCTCGCGCTCGGATGCGCCGGTGTCGCGCTGGTACTGCTCGATCGCGTTGCGTTCGTACCGACGTTGCCGATGGTGGCGTGTGCATTCGCGTCGACTCTTGCGCTGACCGTAGGCACCCTTTATCAGAAGCGCTACTGCGCCGACACGGATCTGCTCTCGGGCACTGCCATGCAGCTGGCTGCGGCAACCATACTGGTCGGCGTGATCGGGACGATGCGCGAGGCACCGCCCGTCGATTGGCAGCCCAGCTTCGTCGCCGCACTCGTCTGGCTGACGATCGTCAACTCGGTCATATCGACGCTGATGCTCTATTGGCTCATCCGTCGCGGTGCTGCATCCCGGGTGACCAGTCTGTTCTACCTTGTCCCCGTAGCGACCAGTATCATGGGGTACATCCTGGTGGACG
Source organism: Burkholderiales bacterium (assembly GCA_044360365.1). Classification (GTDB taxonomy): domain Bacteria; phylum Pseudomonadota; class Gammaproteobacteria; order Burkholderiales; family WYBJ01; genus WYBJ01. The sequence continues at coordinate 593 of JBIKKL010000621.1, forward strand.
AAGCGTTTGGACGCTACTTTCTGGTGGGTGCCGTGGTGACGATTTGCGGCGTGATGCTTGCGTTGCGTGCGCGCGGTTCGCGCGCCGGCGGGTGTTGAAACGAGCTGATGCCATGACCATCCGTATCCTCGGCATCGATCCCGGCTTGCGCGTGACCGGCTACGGCATCGTCGATCGTGACGGCAATCATCTCACCTACGTCGCGAGCGGGTGCGTACGATCGGAAGGCAGCGAACTCCCCGTGCGGCTCAAGCACATCCTCGACGGGTTGAGCGAAGTGATTGCCCGGCACGGGCCGCACCAGGTGGCCATCGAGCAGGTGTTCGTGAACGTGAACCCGAAATCGACCTTGCTGCTTGGGCAGGCCCGGGGTACGGCGATCTGTGCGGCGGTTCTCAGCGGACTGCCGATCGCCGAGTACACGGCCTTGCAGATCAAGCAGGCGGTCGTCGGCAAGGGGCATGCCGCGAAGGATCAGGTGCAGGAGATGATCCGGCGCCTGCTCGGATTGGCTGCGGCCCCGGGGACGGATGCATCGGATGCGCTTGCCTGCGCCATCTGCCATGCGCACGGCGGCCAGGGTATGGGGGCATTCGCCACGACGGGATATCGTGTACGCCGCGGCCGCCTCGTATGATTCTCACTGACCGGTAGGAGCAACATCGACGTGATCGGACGGCTCACTGGCGTGCTGTTGGAGAAGAATCCGCCGCAGATCCTCGTCGACGTCGGCGGAGTTGCGTACGATGTCGATGTGCCGATGAGCACGTTCTACAACCTGCCGCAGACGGGTGGAACGGTCACGCTGCATACCCACCTGGTGGTGCGCGAGGATGCCCATCTGCTGTTCGGCTTCGGCACCGAGGCGGAGCGGCATGCATTTCGCCAACTGCTGAAGATCAGCGGTGTCGGCGCGCGCACGGCGTTGTCGGTGCTCTCGGGTCTATCCGTCGTCGACCTGCAGCATGCGGTAGCCGCCCAGGATGCCGGACGACTCGTGAAGATCCCCGGCATCGGCAAGAAGACCGCCGAGCGTCTGTTGCTCGAGCTGCGCGACAAGCTCGATGCGAGCGGTGCGGCCGGCTCGCCTGTGGCAACGGCAGCCTCGACGAGCAGCGATGTCCTGAACGCCTTGCTTGCGCTGGGCTACAACGACAAGGAGGCCGCTTGGGCAGTGAAGCAGATCGATGCTGCACTGCCTGTGGGCGAGGCGATTCGGCAGAGTCTCAAGCTGCTGTCCAAGGGGTAGCCCCGATTGGTCCGCAGGCGGTGCGCTGCGCTGGTCGCGCGGCCTGACGCGGCCTACAATGCTTCGCCATGATCGAACCCGACCGTCTCGTCACCGCCGCCAAGCTTTCCGGTCAGGAAGAGGCGCTCGAACGCGCATTGCGGCCCCGCTCGCTCACCGACTACGTCGGCCAGCGCAAGGTGCGCGAGCAGCTGGATATCTTCATCGAGGCCGCTCGCCGGCGCAAGGAGCCGCTCGATCACGTGTTGCTGTTCGGTCCGCCCGGATTGGGCAAGACGACGCTCGCGCACATCGTGGCCCGCGAGATGGGTGTGAACCTGCGCCAGACCTCCGGCCCCGTGCTGGAAAAGCCCAAGGACCTGGCGGCGCTGCTGACCAACCTCGAGAAGAACGACGTGCTCTTCATCGACGAGATCCACCGCCTGAGCCCGGTGGTCGAGGAGATCCTGTACCCGGCGCTGGAGGATTACCAGATCGACATCATGATCGGCGAGGGGCCTGCCGCGCGCTCGGTCAAGCTCGATCTTCCGCCGTTCACGCTCGTGGGCGCGACGACCCGAGCCGGCATGCTGACCAATCCCTTGCGGGATCGATTCGGTATCGTCGCTCGACTCGAGTTCTACACCGATGAGGAGTTGTGCACCATCGTGGGCCGCTCGGCGGGTCTGCTGGACGTGCAAACCGACCCGGCGGGGGCCGCGGAAATCGCGCGCCGTTCCCGCGGCACGCCGCGGATCGCCAATCGGCTGCTGCGTCGCGTGCGCGATTACGCCCAGGTGAAGGCGGATGGCGTGGTGACGCGCGAGGTTGCAGACGCCGCCCTGCGTATGCTGGACGTCGATCCGCTGGGTTTCGATCTGATGGATCGCAAACTGCTGCTGGCGGTGATCGAGCGGTTCTCGGGCGGGCCCGTCGGGCTGGACAATCTCGCGGCCGCGATCAGCGAGGAGCGCGATACGATCGAAGACGTGCTCGAACCCTACCTCATTCAGCAGGGCTATCTGCAGCGCACGCCGCGTGGCCGCATTGCGACCCCGAGTGCTTATCGACATTTCGGCATTACATTGCCGCGCACGCATGCCACGCCCGAACTTTGGGACGAGCAGGCACCCAGGTAGCCCGGTCGACCGACGTGCAGCGAAAATTTTCGAAGATCCGTAACCCGAAGGGCGGGCTCGGGCGTTTGAGGCAGGAACGCGTGGCTGCCCCGCCGTGGAGCACGCCGCGGCCCGTATGCTGACGCCATGACCTTGGACACTCGCCCATCGACCGATTGCTACCGACACACGCAGCGTGTGTACTGGGAAGATACCGACGCCGGCGGCATCGTCTACTACGCGAACTATCTCAAGTTCCTGGAGCGAGCTCGTACGGAGTGGCTACGGTCGCACGGATATGACCAAGGCGAGCTGGC
>JBIKKL010000092.1:0-11089 GCA_044360365.1 Burkholderiales bacterium
CATTGGTGGGCGCACGCCTTGGCGGCCGATGCCGCCGCGGCGCTTGCGGACCTGATGCAGGTGGCGCCGTGGGTGGCGCAGCTCTCTGTTGCGGGTAGTGCGGCCTCGTCGAGGCTGATCGATCGCATTCCGACGCTGAGGGAGGTGGCCGGTCTCAAGGAGCGCCTCGTCGAGCGTTCCGCCGACGACGTTCCGATCTCTCCCCAAGACGAGCGGGGAGGGCATGATGCGCTGGCCGCTGAACTCTACGCGCACGTTGCACGGGGCAGCGAATGCGCCATCGAGCGGCTCGCCTTGCTGGAAGATCTGGCACTGCGGGCGGCGATGTTTGCGGAGATGGACTTCGAGTTCCTGTACGACACGGGTCGGCACCTCATGGCGATCGGCTACAACGTCGACGAGCGCCGGCGCGACGCGAGCTATTACGACTTGCTCGCGTCGGAGGCCCGTCTGAGCATGTTCGTGGCGATCGCCCAAGGGCAGATTCCGCAGCAAAGCTGGTTCTCGCTCGGGCGCATGCAGACGACAGCGCTCGGCGAGCCCGTGCTCACCTCGTGGAGCGGATCCATGTTCGAGTACCTGATGCCGCTGCTGGTGATGCCCAACTATCGCAATTCGCTGCTCGATCAGACCTGCAGGACGGCGATTGCACGTCAGATCGAGTACGCCCGACAGCGCAGCGTACCCTGGGGCATCTCGGAGTCGGGCTACAACACCGTCGATGCCCGCCTGAACTACCAGTATCGGGCATTCGGCGTGCCTGGCCTGGGGCTGATGCGCGGGCTCGCCGACGATCTGGTGATCGCGCCCTATGCGACGGCTCTCGCACTGATGCTGGCCCCGAAGGAAGCCTGCGAGAACCTGCAGCGGCTGGCGGACGAGGGCGCCGCGAGCCGCTACGGCTACTACGAAGCCATCGACTACACGCCGGCGCGACTGCCGCATCGTCGCACCAGCGTGGTCGTTCGTTCCTACATGGCGCATCACGAGGGAATGACGCTGCTTGCACTGGCGCACGTTCTTCTCGGTCGTCCGATGCAGCGGCGCTTCTGCGCGGACCCGCGGCTCTACGCGACCACGATGCTGCTGCAGGAGCGCATTCCCGCGGCCACGGAGATCGATCCTCGTGCATTCGATGCGTCCGAAGTGCGTTCGGTCACGGACAGTGCGGTCTCCCCGCTGCGCATCTTCGGCGCGCAGGGTGCAAGCGCACCGGAGGTGAATCTGCTGTCGAACGGCCGCTACCACGTGATGGTGTCGCAGTCGGGTGCGGGCTATAGTCGATGGCAGGATATCGCCGTGACCCGCTGGCGCGAGGATGCCACCTCCGACAACTGCGGAACCTTCTGCTATGTCCGCGACGTCGTCAGCGGCGACGTCTGGTCGACGACCCACCAGCCGACCCTGAGGCCGACCGATCACGCCCAGTCGATATTCTCCGAAGCGCGAGCCGAGTTCAGGCGCACCGATTTCGAGATCGACATGCACACGGAGATCGCGGTCTCGCCGGAAGACGACGTGGAAATGCGCCGGACCACGATCACGAATCGCTCGCGCAACGCCCGCGTCCTCGAAGTGACGAGCTATGCCGAAGTCGTGCTCGCGCCGATGGCGGCGGACGCCCTGCATCCTGCGTTCAGCAACCTGTTCGTCCAGACCGAGATCGTCCCGTCGCGACAGGCCATCCTGTGCACGCGTCGTCCGCGATCCCAGCATGAGCAGTCGCCATGGATGATGCATCTCATGGTGTTGAACGGTGCGGCGATCACGGAAGCCTCTTATGAGACCGACCGATCGCGCTTCATCGGACGCGGCCATTGCGTCGCAGACCCGGCTGCGTTGACGCTTCCCGGACGACTGTCGTGCACCGACGGCTCCGTGCTCGATCCCATCGTGTCGGTACGCTACCGATTCACCCTGGAACCCGAAGCATCGGTAAGCATCAACATCGCGTCCGGCGTCGAGACGTCGCGCGAGGCGGCGTTGAACCTGGTCAAGAAGTACCAGGATCCTCGTCTCGCGGACCGCGTGTTCGAACTCGCCTGGACGCACGGTCAAGCGATCCTGCAGCAGATCAACGCGAAGGAAGCCGAAGCGCAGCTCTACGGCGCTCTCGCAAGCAGGATCATCTATGCGAACTCGTCGCTTCGGGCCGATGCGTCGCTTCTGCGAGAGAACCTTCGGGGTCAGTCGGGCCTATGGGGATACTCGATCTCGGGCGATCTTCCGATCGTGCTCCTGCAGATCGGCGATACCGCCAACATCGATATCGTGCGCCAGCTCGTGCGGGCCCATGCCTACTGGCGCCTCAAGGGACTCGCCGTTGATCTGGTGATCTGGAACGAGGACCACACCAGCTACCGCCAGCAGCTCAACGACCAGATCATGGGTCTGATCGCCGCGGGCATCGAGGCGCACGTGATCGATCGTCCGGGCGGCATCTTCGTGAGATCCGCGGAGCACATATCCCATGAGGATCGCATTCTGCTCCAGACGGTGCCACGCGCTGTCCTTCGCGACGACGGCGGCACATTGGGCGATCAAGTCCATCGTCAGCAACCGGTACCGGCACCGCCCCCGCGATTCCAGGTCACTACGCCTTACGTTGCGGAACCCGGCGTCGAGCCCGCGACGTCATCGACCGACCTGCTCTTCTTCAATGGTCTGGGCGGCTTTTCGCGCGACGGGCGCGAGTATGTCATTACCACGACGTCCGATCGCGTCACGCCTGCGCCGTGGGTCAACGTCCTGGCCAATTCGCAGTTCGGGACGGTCGTTTCCGAAAGCGGTCTTGGCTATACCTGGGGCGAGAATGCCCACGAGTACAGGCTGACCACGTGGCACAACGATCCGGTGAGCGATCCCTGCGCGGAGGCGATCTATCTCAGGGACGAGGCTACGGGGCGGTACTGGTCGCCGACCCCACTGCCTCGCCGCGGAACGGGCCCGTATGTCACGCGCCACGGCTTCGGCTACAGCGTTTTCGAGCATGCCCAGGACGGCATTCGCTCCGAGGTGTGCGTCTATGTGGCAACGGATGCGCCGATCAAGTTCACCGTGCTGAAAGTTCGCAACGAATCCGGCCGGCCGCGTCGGCTGTCGGCAACCGGTTATGTCGAATGGGTGCTCGGGGATCTGCGGGCGAAGACGCTCATGCACGTGATCACCGAACTCGTCCCTGCAGGCGGCGGCATTCTTGCGCGCAACGCCTACAACACCGAGTTCTCCGGCCGCGTCGGCTTCTTCCACTCCAGCGCGCGGGCGCACAGTGTCACGGGAGACCGGACCGAGTTTCTCGGCCGCAACGGAACCGTTAAGGATCCGGCGGCGCTATCGCGGCAAAAACTCTCCGGCAAGCTCGGACCGGGATTGGACCCCTGCGCGGCGATCCAGACGCACTTCGAACTCGGGGTGGGCGAAGAGCGTGAAATCGTATTCACGCTCGGCTGCGGGCAGAGTGTCGGGAGCGTCGAGGAATCGCTGCGACGCTACGGCACGGTCAATGCAGCCAGAGCGGCGCTGACGCAGGTGGGCGACTTCTGGCGTCGCACCCTGGGCGCAGTGCAGGTCGCCACGCCGGATTCGATGGTCGATCTGCTGGTCAATGGATGGTTGCCCTATCAGACGCTCGCGTGCCGTCTGTGGGCACGTAGCGGCTACTATCAGTCGGGAGGGGCCTTCGGCTTCCGCGATCAGTTGCAGGACGCGATGGCCCTGGTCCACGCGACGCCGAATCTCTTGCGCGAACATCTGCTCTTGTGCGCGAGTCGTCAGTTCACCGAGGGAGACGTCCAGCACTGGTGGCATCCTCCGTCGGGTCGTGGTGTGCGCACGCGCTGCTCGGACGATTATCTGTGGCTGCCGCTGGCAACCTGCCGCTACGTTTTCGCGACGGGCGATCTCGGCGTTCTGGACGAGTCGGTTTCCTTCCTGGAAGGGCGCCCCGTCAATGCAGAGACCGACTCGTACTACGATCTTCCCGGCCGCTCGGAACAGCAGGCTTCCCTCTACGATCACTGCGTGCGGGCAATCCTCAAGGGACTCGCCTTCGGCGAGCACGGCTTGCCGCTGATCGGGACGGGCGACTGGAACGACGGCATGAATCTCGTCGGCGTGCACGGCAAGGGAGAGAGCGTGTGGCTGGGCTTCTTCCTGTACCACGTGCTCACGCAGTTCGGCGATCTTGCCGAGGTACGCGGGGATCAGGTGTGGGTCGAGCGCTGCAGGCACGAAGCGTCTCGGCTACGCGACAATATCGAACAAGGCGGGTGGGATGGGGCATGGTATCGGCGTGCCTATTTCGACGACGGTACGCCGCTCGGTTCGACGCAGAACAGCGAGTGCCGAATCGATTCCATCGCGCAAAGCTGGTCGGTGATCTCCGGCGCCGCTTCGCCTGAACGGCAGCGCGCTGCCATGAATGCGCTCGACGAGCACCTCGTGAGCCGGAAGGATGCACTCATCAAGCTGCTGACGCCGGCATTCGACGAGTCGGCGCTGGACCCCGGCTATATCAAGGGCTATGTCCCGGGCGTGCGAGAGAACGGCGGACAGTACACCCATGCGGCGATCTGGGCTTCGATGGCATTTGCCGGTCTCGGGGATGCCGGGCGCGCGTGGGAACTGGCGCGAATGATCAATCCGGTCGGTCACTCGCTGACTCCGGACGCCGTCGCCGTCTATCGAGCCGAGCCTTACGTGCTCGCCGCCGATGTGTATGCCCGCGATCCGCATACGGGACGCGGCGGCTGGACGTGGTACACGGGCTCGGCGGGCTGGATGTACCGCCTGCTCCTGGAGTCTCTGCTCGGCGTTCAGCGCAAGGCAGGGATGCTTGCGATGGCGCCTTGCCTTCCCGACGGCTGGAACGGATTCGAGGTTCGATACCGCTGCGGAGAAGCGCTCTACCAGATCAAGATCACGCGCGCGAAGCATCTTTCTGATTCGGCTTACGTCATGCTCGACGGCACAAGGCAGACTGAACCGCAGTTCGCTTTGATCGACGATGGTCGGACGCACGAGGTCGAGGTTCATCTCGAAGGAAGCGTTTGAGCGACATCCCGTCGGCAGCGCCGGGTCGCACTCGACTGCCGAGCGTCGCCATCGATGGCATGGCGCGAACGTTCGCACGCTTTCTTCGCATCGAATCGGCTGCCGGCGGGGTGCTCCTGGTGAGCACCATTGTCGCGCTCGTCATTGCGAACTCGGGTTGGTCCGATGTTTTTCTGCGCATATGGCAGACCCCGGTTCAACTGCGTGTCGGCTCATGGGAGTGGGGCCGCTCCATCCTTGGCTGGATCAACGATGGGGCAATGACGCTGTTTCTATTCCTCGTCGCGCTGGAGCTCAAGCGGGAACTGATTCTGGGGGAGATCCGCAATCCTCGACTGGCAGCGTTCTCGCTCTTCGGGGCCATCGGCGGCATGATCGTACCTGCCGCCGTCTTTCTGCTCATTCAATGGAACCGCCCGGGCGAGCACGGCTGGGGGATGGTCATGGCGACCGATACCGCGTTCGTCCTCGGCGCGCTTGCGTTGCTCGGCGCGAGAATTCCTCAGCACTTGCGCGTGCTCATGCTGTCGATGGCGGTCATCGACGACATCGGTGCCATCGTCGTCGTGGCGTTGGGCTACGGGCACGACGTGAACTGGTACGCCATCGCGCTCGCCGTTCTGGGGCTCGGCGCCGTGCGCGTCATGGCGATGGTCGGCGTCCGGGCGATTCCCACGTACTTCCTCGTGGGAAGTGCAGTATGGATGGCCGTCGACGCGTCCGGCATCCATGCGACGATCACCGGCGTCGTACTCGGCCTCCTGACCCCGGCCCGACGCTGGGTGAGCGACAGGCGCCTCTATGCCATACTCGACGAGGTCGTGGCGCATCCTGCAGCCGAGCAGAGCAGCAGTGCAGACACGAAGGACCGCGCGACCCTCAAGCGCGCCGAGGCCGCCGCACGTGAAGCACTTTCCCCCGTGGAGCGTCTGGAGATGGCACTTCACCCTTGGGTCGGGTTCCTCATCATGCCCGTATTCGCGCTTGCAAATGCGGGTATCGTCCTCACGGTCGATGCGCTTTACGAGCACCTCACGCTGGCTGTGTTTTTCGGACTCGTCGTCGGCAAGCCGATCGGCGTACTGACCTTCATGTGGCTCGGCGAGCGTCTCGGCCTCGCGGAACGCCCCGAGGGACTTAGCTGGGGATTGCTCGCCGGCGGTGCCACGTTGTCCGGAATCGGCTTCACGATGTCGTTGTTCATTGCGAGCCTCGCGGTCAGCGAGGATCTGGTGAACAGCGCAAAGATGGGCATCCTGCTCGCGTCCATCGTGTCCGCCATCACGGGCATGCTGGTGCTCATGTGGTTTGCCAGAGATCGCAACTGACGCGAAGCGCTTCGGCAACGCGTGGCGCAGCTTCCTGCTTTCTGCACTCGGCAGTCACCGGTTGCGGTGATCGCATACGACCGATCGCGAAAGTCACGAGGGGATGGCTGATGTGGGCATTGCCCCTGCATCTTCGCAGCGTTCCGATTTCGCGCAAGCACGGCATACTGGCATACTTGCGCGCAATTTGGCGTTCCGGAGGAGTCGGGTAATGATTGATCGATCGATCGAGGCGGAATCGAGGCTCGCGGTTTCATGGGTTCTGCATGCGCCTCGCGAGACGCCGGGACCCGGATTGCGGTGCCGCCGGCTTCGACTGAACGCCGTGGCTGCGTCGTGACAGCAGGATGTCTGGCGATCGCGGCCGTGCCCGCCCTGGGGGCAGCGACCGGATCGGATTTTCCCACTCGGCCCGTGCGCATCCTGGTACCCGTCACCAGCGGGGGCAACATGGACGGGATTACCCGCGCGCTCGCGCAGAAGCTGACTGAATCGCTCGGCCAGCAGGTGATCGTCGACAACCGGCCGGGGGCGGGCGGGCGCGTCGCCTTCGAGATTCTTGCGGGCGCCGCCCCCGATGGGCATACGTTGATGACGACGAGCCTCACGTCGATCATCCATCCGATGCTCTACAAGTCGCGCCTCGATATCTTGAGGGACTTCGTGCCTGTGTCGCACATTTCCTCGCAAGGGTACGTCCTTGTCGTCAACAACGCGGTGCCGGCAAAAACACCGGGAGAGCTGGTGGCGCATCTGAAAGCCAATCCCGGCAAGCTTGCCTACATGTCGACCGGTATCGGCAGCCCGAATCACCTCACGGCCGAGGTGTTTCAAGCCGTGACGGGAACGCGCATGCTCCATGTGCCGTACAAGGGGTCGGCCTACGCGGACATCGTCAGCGGTCTGATACAGGTGGGGTTTCCCGGTGTCCCGACGATCATGCCGTTTCTCCAGGGCGGACGTCTGCGTGCAATCGCGGTGACGACGCCGAAACGGGTGGCACCGCTCCCCGACGTCCCGACGCTCATCGAAAGCGGCATGGACGGGGCCATAGTCGTGAACTGGTACGGTATCGTCGCGCCCCGACACACACCGGGTCCGCTGGCCGAGCGGCTAGCGAAACATATCGCCAGTGCGATGCATTCGCCGGAGGTTGGGAAAAGACTGCGGGCCGACAGCACCGACCCGGTGGGCAGTTCTCCGGCGCAGTTCGTCGGACACATCCGGGCGGAGTCTGAGCGCTGGGGGCGCATCGTCAAGCAAGCGGAGATTCGTGGCGAGTAAAGCGCCGTCCCGCCATGGCGGACAGCGTCGCCATCGCGACGCATCCCGATAGCGAGGCGGTGGATTCACGGCGTTGAATCGCGCCAGATCTATTCGTGCGCAGTTCAGTCGTTGCCCGGATGCGAAGCGGCAAGACGTCAATCGGATGCAGGTGTATTTCCCGATAGAGCGATCGTTCTGTCGTCAGTCGGCGCTGGTCGAAACACTCGCCTGCTTACTTGGTCAGACCCAATTCCGACAGCACTGCTTTTGCAGCCGCATAGTCGCGATCGAGGTACGACCTCAGCCCCGTGCCGGTTCGAAACTCGTCCGAAGAGTAATTCTTTTCCAGATACGCTTTCCACTCCGGCGCTTCGGTCACCTTGCGAAAGATGCCCTCCCAGTAGGCGATCTGAGCCATGGATAGTCCCCCGGGGGCGAATATCGCGCGCCATCCCGCACTGACCAGATCGATTCCTTGTTCTTTCCAGGTAGGAATCGACGCGAGCGTGCCATACAGGCGCTTCTCGGAGGTCACGCCCAGGCCGCGCATCTTTCCGCTTTGAATGTGCGGTGCCGCGTTGCCGGCAGCTGTGGGAATGACATCGATATGGTTCCCGAGCAAAGCGGCGATCGCCTCGGCGGAACCCTTGAACACGACAACCTTCAGATCGCGTGCGTTGCCGCCCATGGCTTTCAGGAGCATTCCTGCTGCGATGTGATTGTGATTGCCGATGCTGTTTGCAAACCCGGTAGTGACAGATTTCGGTGCTTTGTGGATGCGTTCGGCCAGATCCCTGCCGGACTTGATGTCCCCGCTCGCATTGACCACGAACACGAGATAGTCGTCCAGAAGCAATGCGATCGGCGTGAAGTCGACGTGCCCGATCCTGCTCGATCCAACGATGTGCGCGGCGCCCAATGCCGTCGTTGCCACCAGGAGATAGTGAGGATCTCCAGCGCGCTGATGGACGTAACTCGACGCGATGTTGCCGCCTCCACCCGGACGATTCACCACCGTCAGAGTCGTGTCGAGGAGCTTCTTCTCCGAGATGATTTTCTCGATCACTCGGGCCGTCCGGTCGTTGATGCCGCCCGGCGCTGAACCGACAACGATCTCGACGTGCTTTTGCGGTTGCCACCCCTCTGCACCGGAAGCTGCGCCGACGCTGAACGCGAAAAGTGCTGCAGCGAACCGACGCCAGCACGTACCGCGTGGAGCGGCAGTTTTCCGGATGTTCGGAGCGAACGGAATGGTCGAAAGTCCGCGCGGCATTTGCATCTCCTCCAGGATGTTCTGTATCCAGAATAGCGCGATTCCACGGCGCACGCGCGTCAATACGGATTCGGCCGGCGATCCCAACTCGATACTCAAAAACGAAACGCGCCGTCGATTTCCATCACCCAATTGCGTCCGGGGGGCGGTTCGAAATAGCGTGCATTCCCCTCGTTGACGATCACCGAACCCACGTAACGTCGATCGAATACATTGTCGATGCGCGCGAACCGGATGGATCGGTTTCGTGGGGAATCGATCTTCTCGCTGGTTGGGGAATCAGTCGGCATGCAGACGCGCTGCACGGCAGGTGTCCGGGTGTTCCGGCCAGACTTGCAGGGTATCCCGAGCATCCGATGCGCAGGCGATGCGCGCGGCCGCTATCGGAAGTCGCACGGCGCTCATCGCTGCGTGGTGATCCACGGGAATTGTCGGGGGCGTTGGCCGGCAGCGTTTCGGAGGCCGGAACGATCAAGCCAGAGCGAGAGGGTGGGCAGGGCTTGGTCGCGTCCTGTCGCGAATCAGACGCTACGTTCGCACGATGCCTTGCCCGTCAATTGAATATCACACCACGAAGCTTGGTCAGGCAGGGATTGCGAAGAAACACGCCGTAGCTTAGCGGAGCGGAGCAAACGAGCGTTGCAGGACGCCGTGAACGATACGGTGCACGTGCCCCTCTGTCCTTCGATTCTCTTGTCGGCAACGATGCGTGCTGGTTATGATGGCCGCAAGAATGCCCAAGGAGGGGCAATGGCGCAGGTCAGCTACGCGCGATCCGGACGGGTCGCACACATCGAGATGCATCTGCCGTCCGGGACGATCGGACCGCAGGCACGACGCGAACTCAACGCGGCGTTGCTCGAGTACAAGAGCGACACCGACGCCTGGATTGCGGTGGTCACGTCCGAGGGGCCGGATTTTGTCGTGGGCTCCGCGGGTCCTGCCGAGGATACCCATCGCGCTCGACGCGAGTATGCGACGCTCTGGGGCGGCGGATTCGTGGAAGTCTGGAAGCCGACGATAGCCGCCGTGCAAGGGCAGTGTCGCGGCGAGGGGCTCGCACTGGCGCTGGGCTGCGACCTGCGGATCGCGGATGCGACCGCGGCGTTCAGCGCCGGTTTCACCGGGGCGACCGACGAGCCCGACGTATTGGCGGCGTGGCTGGTCAATCTCGTCGGCACGGCGCGCACATTCGAATTGCTGTGGCTCGGAAGAACCCTGGATGGGACCGAGGCCAAGCGGATCGGACTCGTCAATCGCCTTGCCGTCAAGGGGCCTGCAAAGCCGCTCCCGCCCGAGGATGGTCGTTTCCCGATGGAGGCGATGGCAGAGACGATTGCTGTGCCAGAAGGCGATGCACGCACGGCAGCGCTCAGCTTCGCCGACGAGCTGCTTCTCTACGCGCCGGTGACGCGGAATTTCCAGAAGGAAATCGCCTACCGGTCGATCGGTGTGCCGTTCCATTATGCGCAGACGCTGGAACTCGGCCCGAACCCTTACGCCAGCACGGATCGCATCGAGGGTACGCGTGCGTTCGTCGAGAAGCGCCGTCCGGTGTGGCACAACAAGTAGAGGGAAGATGAGCGAGTCGACGACGAACGATACCCGTGAGCCCTTGCTGATCAAGGAGCGCGATGGCGGCGTGCTGATCGCGAAGATGAATCGGCCGGAGCGCATGAATGCGCTGGGCGGAGGGCTGCGCGAAGAACTTGCGGCGACCTGGTTCGAGTTTCGCGACGATCCGGCGCTCAAGGTGATGATCATCACCGGCACGGGCGATCGCGCATTCTGCACCGGGAACGACCTGCGCGAGAGCGATGAGCGAGCACGAGAGCTCGGGGCGCAATCGGCGCAGGCGCTGCTCGAATCCCTGCGCACGGCAAGCATCGTTCCTTCCATCACGACCAACAATTTTCATCTCTACAAGCCGGTGATCGCCGCCATCAACGGCTGGTGCCTCGCGGGCGGATGCGAGATGGCGTTGGCCTGCGATTTGCGCATCATCGAGGCACACGCGCGCATGGGGCTCCCGGAGGTCAAACGAGGGATGGGCGCGAAAGCGACGACGCACAAGCTCTACTTTCTCATGTCGCTGGCGACCGGCCTCGAGATCGACTGGACGGGTGATCCGATCTGCGCCGAACGCGCGGTTGCGCTCGGTATGGCCAAC
>JBIKKL010000622.1:0-3247 GCA_044360365.1 Burkholderiales bacterium
CAATTGCTCCAGCAAGCCGATGGCGCGGCCAATGCTGGGGAGTTTCTCGCTTAGGGCCTGTGCGTCGGCCGATGTATGTCCTTTGGCGAGCTGGCGTAGCATGCGCTTGAGTAGCCCCAGGGTCATGTCCCAGTCGCTGGTGGAGAGCTGCGCCAATGCGGTCAGGGTCGAGGTGCCACCGTCTTGATCCTTCAGGGGTGCGAGCCTCAACGTGTTCGAATCTCTGGCGCTCAAAGGCCAACGCAAGAGGGGTGCTGGCTTGCCGCCGTCGCGATCGAGCGTGACCACCATGACGCCTTGGTCAACGCGGGTGCTGTACTCGAGCGTCTCGATGCGATGCCCGACCATACGCACATCTTTTGCGTGCCAGCGCCAGGCCGCGGGGTCGGAAGCATCGATCAGCGTCAGCCCCCGACAGTCGAAGCCACCAGCGGCGCCGGCAAGCGCACGGCGCGTGAGTTCCTCGTGCTCATCCAGTTGGACCTGGGTCGCGCGATAGTCGAGGAAGTATTTTTCGAGTTCCTCCTGCACCTGATGGAGCTGTGCAAGGAGAAGTTCGTTCTCTTGGGCGCTTTCCTTGAGCTTCTGCTCGGCCTGCGTGCGTGCCTGCTCGATGGTTTTGTTCAAGGCCTCGATTTGCCCCTGGGCGTCGGTCTTGGCCCGGGTGAGGGTGTCGATGGTCGCCTGGCGTTCCTTCGCGAGCTGGGTTTGGTGGCTCAGTGCAGCATCGAGTTCCTGGATGCGAGCCTCGGATTTGGTTGCTAAGCCCGCATCGCGTTTCTCGACCGCAGCCTTGAGTTCCTTCTCTTTGGCGTCAAGGGTGGTTTTGGTGCTCTGCAAATCGAGGAAGTACTTTTCGAGTTCCTCCTGCACCTGATGGAGCTGTGCGAGGAGGAGTTCGTTCTCTTGGGTGCTTTCCTTGAGTTTTTGGTCCGCCTGGGTGCGCGCCTGCTCGAGGGTTTCGTTTAAGGCCTCGATTTGCCTCTGGGCGTCGGTCTTGGCCCGGGTGAGGGTGTCGATGGTCGCCTGGCGTTCCTTCGCGAGCTGGGTTTGGTGGCTCAGTGCAGCATCGAGTTCCTTGGTACGGGTTTCGTTCTCGCGGGTTTCATGCATCACGTCATTGAGCCGCCCCTGCACTTCGAGAAGCTCGTGACTTAGCTGCTGGTACTCTTGCTGCAGTCGCTCAGTATGGGCGTCGGTGGATTCCTGTAGGCGCTGCAGGTTTTTCGATGCTTCCTTGTGCGTCTGTTCCAGTGCTCTTTCGAGAGCGATCCTCGCGTGCGCTTGCTCGGAGCGGCGTGTGTCGGCGGTGAGCGCCGCCTTGGCATCGCGGTAACCTGTGATCAAGCGGGGGGCGATGCATGCATCCAGGGTCTCGGACGGCTCTCGGGGGCGCGCCAGTGTTCCATGGGTGGCATGCGCCACGAGCGGGAGCACGCTCGCATTGAGTTCGTGCGCAAGGGCCACGGCCTCGGGTTGTTGTTGGCTCAGCGTGTGCGCGATGAACTGAAGTAGTGGGTTATCAGCCAGCGTATCGGCGCCTTGCACGGTACCGCTGGTGCTCGCTTGCGGCGCGAGGTGGTGGTCCGCAATCCCGAATTTCTGCTTGATGTGTAGTAGCAGCGCTGCGCTTTCGGTGCGCGCCTGCTGGCCCCAAAGCAAGGTGCTGGTGGCCGGTTGCCGCAGATGAAAGCGCAGCATCGTTTCGTGGGTGCTGCGCCACGCGTTGACAACCGTTGGCAGGGTATCGAGCGGCGCGTCTTCTGTGACGAAGCGTATGAGCACTTCATCGAGCCGATCGCATAGCAGTACGAAGCGGCTGTCGGTCTCGAAACCGGCCCAAAAATCCAACAGCGGTAGGCCGTCCTGCCCGCTCCAACCCCAGCAGCCGGCGCTCATGTTGGCAAGTAGGACATCGATCGCCAGTTGCTCCCAGATGCGTCCGGGGCGGCTTAGCGCGGCTGGATCATGCTTAAGTCGAGCGAGTATGTCGCGATGCCAGGTGGTAAGCGTGTGTTGGTTATCGCGCACACTCGGGTTGGGTGCTGCCATACCAGCTGCCCTGAGCGCTTGATCGGCAGCGAGGAGGTTGACGGGGTCGTTTCCCGTAATGAGCAGGAAGGTCACAGCAGCGCATCCGCCTGGAAGGAACGAGGATAGGGTGTGTTAAATGTCGGGATGGGCACGGCGGTCAAGGTCGTCTTCGGCGTGATGCTGTCGATGTGTTTCATGACCCAGGCTTTGCCCAACACATGGGCCAGGTAGAGGCCACGGTAGGTCATCCAACTCGTCAGATGCCAGCGCGAACGTTGTTCAAGTCCGATGTCTTTCATTTCGCGCAGTACGCGTAAGTGGGGATTGAGGCCGCGCTCCTGCTTCACCAACGGAATCTTCAATGTCTTGAAGTTGGATTGCTTCATCATGAGAAAGACGCCCGGCAGTCTGGCGGCCAGGAGTGCGAGGTAAGTCATGCGGCCGCGAATGGGTTTCTCATTGAACAAAGCGTTCGCCTGCGCCTTGTCAAGGTTGGCCACCGCAGCGGCCATCAAGCGGTCGATAAAGGCGGTGTACTGTGTCCAGATCTCCGGCGTTGCGACGATGAGGTTGCCGGTGGCGAACAAGGCCGAGTGGCTGATGGCGTCGACTGGCGCATCACCGACGCCTGCGGCGTTCAGAAAGGCGCGACTCAACCCGACAAAGTTCGGATGGGTGATCTCCGGCGAGCGCCAGGCATTGTGGTGGACGGCTTCGAGCTCCGGATTGGCGGAGCAATAGTAGAAGTCGTACCCCGGGTTGTCGGCGATCGCAGCCTCGAGTTCTATGCCGGTGAGCTGCGTACGCTCGGTGAAGTCGGCCGGCAGCAGGCCCCACAGTTTGGCTGCCCGCAGATCCTGATCGTGTTGTGCAAGGCGAATCGCGTTTAGCATCGGCAGCGAGCCGGGCAGGGCTGGGATCTGCACGGGGTTCTTTTCGACGGCCTTGCGGATGTCATAGGCCTCGAAGGCGGCGTCGGTGGGCTTGCCATCGGGCGCGATCTGCAATAGCCGCAGACCAGCGACCAGGCTGCGTTGAGCTGTGATGGGCTTGCGCGTGCCCGACTTGGCGCGCGCAGGCGCGGCGGTCTTGGTTGACTTTGCGTTTCTCGCCTGCGTCGACTTCGCGGGGAGGCTGGTGGTCGAGCGCTTCGCCGCTTTGGTGGCAGGGGTCTTGGCTGCTTTGGCCATGGGTCGATATCCTGTGCTTGGAT
>JBIKKL010000623.1:0-3245 GCA_044360365.1 Burkholderiales bacterium
CTTCAAAGTGGCGTCCAGCGCTCCCGTCGTAAAGGTCGAGCACGTCTCTAAAGACTACAAGCTGGGAGAAGAAACTGTCCATGCCCTGAAGGATATTTCTTTCAATATCGATGATGGCGTGTTCCTGGCCATTGCGGGGCCGTCGGGCAGCGGCAAGTCGACCATGCTGAACATGATCGGCTGCATCGATACCCCCAGTACCGGCAAGATCACCATCGACGGCGTCGACATTAGCGGCAAAACTCCCGACGAACTTGCGGATCTTCGCTCCCGCACCATCAGCTTCGTTTTCCAGACGTTCAATTTGTTCCCGGTCCTGACGGCCGAGGAGAACGTCGAGTATCCCATGCTCCGCCGCAGCGACATCAGCAAGTCCGAGCGCAAGGAGCGGGTGGCGTTCTTTCTGAACACGGTCGGCCTTACCAAGTACGCCGGTCACCGACCCAACCAACTCTCCGGTGGTCAGCGTCAGCGGGTGGCCATCGCGCGGGCTCTGGCAACCCGGCCGCGTATTGTTTTGGCCGACGAGCCGACCGCCAATCTGGATCACAAGACGGGCGAAAGTATCCTGTCGATGATGAAGGCGATCAACCGCGCCTTCGAAACGACCTTCGTATTTTCGACGCACGATCAGCGCGTGATGGGCATGGCCGATCGTCTCGTGCGCATCGAGGACGGCGAGTTGACGACCCTGGGCATTCGAGCAGGCAACGTCTGGAAATACGCGAAGGAGAAGGACGTGCCCATTCCCACGAACGACGCCGAGATGGCGCAAATGCTCAAGGACGATCCGGAACTGCGCAAGATGATCATGGAGGATCCGGAGCTGCGTCGGGCGCTGCTGGATGATCAATCGGGCGGCGGCATTGCAGGCAAGGGCGGCCGGTAAGTCGGTCGCGGGCGAGGTCCCATGTCCGTAGTTTCTTTCGTCAGAGTCACCGTAGCCGTCGCGTTCACCAACGTCACGCGCAATGCGCGCCGCTCGGTGATCGCGTTGTTCGCCGTCGGGTTCGGCATCGTGGCGATGCTGCTCGCGGCAGGTTTCATCGAAGACATCCTGTATGGGATGCGCGAGGAGACCATCGAGACGCACCTCGGTCACATTCAAATTACCAAGCCGCACTATCTGGAGGCCGGTCTTTCGGCGCCGTTCGACTATCTTCTGCCGGACGATTCGCCCGAGCGGCAGGTGTTGGAAAAGACGAATCGGGTCGTGGTCGTCTCGCCCCGACTATCCTTCAACGGGCTGATCAGCCTGGGGGAAACGACGGTATCGTTCATTGCCGACGGAGTCGAGCCCGAGAAGGAAAAGACGCTCGCGAAGCAACTCAAGATCATCACGGGCCAGAACCTCAGCGACGCCGAACCGAAGACCGTGATTCTCGGGCAAGGCCTGGCGACAAGCCTTGGCGCCAAGGTCGGCGACACCGTCGTGCTCGTAGCCAATACGCAGCGCGGGAGTGTGAACGCGGTCGAGTTGGTCGTGAAGGGTACCTTCAGCACCGTCACGAAGGCCTACGATGACGTCGCCCTCAGGCTTCCCCTCAAGACCGCTCAGCAGCTATTGCGGGTGAAGGGGACGCACCGCTGGGTCGTTCTGCTCGATCGTACGGAAAACACGAGCGAAGTCGTCGCGAGCCTCAAGCAGCAGTTCGATCCCAAGAAGCTGGAAATCGTGCCGTGGACGCAGCTCGCCGATTTCTACAACAAGACGGTGCTGCTCTTTTCTCGGCAAGTCACCGTCATGAAGCTCATCATTGCAGCGATCATCGTGCTCAGCATCTCCAACACGATGATGATGAGCGTGATGGAGCGGACGGGCGAAGTGGGCACTTCGATGGCGCTGGGCAATTCGCGGCGAGACATGCTCTCTCAGTTCATCGGTGAAGGATTGATCCTCGGGATGGCCGGTGCGTTGATCGGCGTCGTGCTCGGCACCGCACTTGCCGCATTGATCTCGTACATCGGCATTCCAATGCCGCCTCCGCCCGGCGCGACCGAAGGCTTCACGGCCAAGATCCGGGTCACGCCCGCGTTGAGCATGCAGGCGCTCATGCTCGCCATCATCACGACCTTGATCGCGAGCGCATATCCCGCGTGGAAAGCCTCGCGCATGATCATCGTCGACGCCCTTCGGCATAACCGGTAGCCGCGATCATGTGGAAGCTCGCCATGCGCAACGTGACGCGGCAGAAGATCCGAACGCTGATGACGATGGGCGCCATCGCAGCGGGTGTCATCAGCCTCGTGCTGGCGGGTGGCTTCGTCGCCGACATCTTCATCCAGCTGCGGGAGTTCACCATCCATTCGCAGCTCGGACACATGCAGGTCTACAAAGAGGGCTACTACAAGTTCGGCACGCAGTCGCCGTCGAAGTACGTCATCGAAGATCCCGAGCCCGTCAAGCAGCGCATCCTCAAGGATCCGAACGTGCTCGATGTGCTGTCACGCCTGAATTTCTCGGGCCTCATGAGCAATGGGCGGTCGGATCTCGCCATCATCGGCGAGGGTGTCGAGCCGAACAAGGAGCAGAAGCTCGGTACGTATTTATCGATGATCGCGGGGCGGCATCTCAAGGACGAAGATCAATTCGGCATCGTGCTCGGCGAGGGCGTGGCGCAATCGCAGAAGCTGGAGCCCGGCGATCGGGTCAATCTGCTGATCAACAACAAGGATGGCTCGCTCAACAGTCTCGAGTTCGAGGTGGTCGGCGTCTTTCGGTCGTACTCGAAGGAATTCGATTCGCGCGCCGTTCGGATTCCCTTGGCGGCCGCCCAGGAGTTACTGAGTTCTCCGGGGGTGAACAGTCTGGTCGTATCGCTTCATCGGACCAACGATACCCATCAGGTCGCGATAGGCCTCAGGCAGGTACTCGCTGGCAAGGGCTACGAACTGATGACCTGGGAGGATCTGAGCGATTTCTACCGCAGTACGGTCGAGCTCTACGAAGTGCAGTTCGGCGTGCTTAGGCTCATTATTCTCGGCATGGTGCTGCTCGGCGTGGTGAACAGCGTGAACATGAGCGTGTTCGAACGCTACGGCGAGTTCGGGACGATGCGCGCCCTCGGTGATCGAAACAGGACGGTGTTCAATCTGATTCTCACCGAGAATCTGGTTGTCGGCACGGCAGGCGCGGCGGTCGGTGCATTGTTGGGCGTTCTTCTGGCGCTCGGAATTTCTGCGATCGGCATTCCGATGCCCCCGCCGCCGAACTCCAACACGCCTTACACCGCGTATGTCCGGGT
>JBIKKL010000624.1:0-3243 GCA_044360365.1 Burkholderiales bacterium
CCGGGAACTGAAGGATTTTGGCGTTGGCAACTACCGCCTCGGACAGATCGCCAGCTATGTGCTGCTGTCGGTGCCTGGCCACGTTTACGAGGTTTTTCCCATTGCGGTGCTGATCGGGACGATCTTCGCGCTGGCGCAACTCGCCGGCAATTCCGAGTACACCGTGATTCGGGTCTCGGGGGTGTCGGCGGTTCGGTTCGCCGCGTTGCTGGTACAACTTGGCATCGTGCTCGCCGTCGCGAGTTTTGTCGTGGGGGAGTTCGTCGCGCCGGAAGCGGAGCAGGCGGCACAGCGGCTGAGGGTGCGGGCGAAAACCGGGGTTGTCGCAAGCGACTTTCGCTCCGGCCTATGGGTCAAAGAGTCGCGCAGTTTCGTCAACGTGCAGCAGCCGCTTCCGGATTCGACGCTCGCCGGTGTAAGGATCTATCAGTTCGACGAAAATCACCGGCTGCTGTCGATCAGCCATGCCCAACGCGGTGTCTATCAGACGGACGAGCGTTGGCTGTTGCAGGACGTCGTACGCACGGTCTTCGATCGCGATCGGACGCGCGTCGAACGGGTGGACCAAACGTACTGGGTTTCGGTGCTTACTCCGTCCATCCTGAATGTGTTGCTCGTGGATCCGGAGCAGCGTTCGGCTCGTGACTTGTTCTATTACGTGCAGCATCTGCGCGAAAGCAAGCAGCAATCGGCACGCTTCGAAATCGCCTTATGGACGAAATTCACCTACCCGCTGGCGGTCGTCGTCATGATGGTTCTGGCGTTGCCGTTCGCACAGATCCAGCGCCGGATGGGGGGGATAGGCGCCAAGATCTTCACAGGCATCATGCTCGGGGTGGGCTTCCACCTGCTCAATCGGGTCGTCGGTTATGCCGGATCGATTTACGAGTGGCCGGTTGCCGTGAGTGCGCTGTTGCCGTCTGCCATCTTCCTGATGCTTGCGCTCTGCCTTCTCTGGATGATCGAGCGCCGGTAGGGGTGGGTTCTTTGCGTCCGCCGCAGCGGTAGCGGACCTTGCCGAAAGCACAGCAGGCAACGCCACGTCACCAACTCAGTTCGGCGCGCTCGGGGTGCCGGCGTCCGCGACCACGCGCGTGCGGCCGATGCGGTCATGCAGGAATTGTCGGTCTCGATCCACCATGGCCCAAAGTATGCCTATTCCGCCCAGCGTAATACCCAATGCGGCGAGGACGTAGCGCAGCGAAGCACGCCCGACGCTGAGGTTTTGACCGGATTCGTCCACGAGGTGCATGCGCCAGGTTCGCATCGGGAGGGTTCGTCGACCGCCCGTCCAGGACCCGACGAAGTACATCCCTGCAACCACGAACAGAAAAACCCGCAACAGCAATTGCATCGGCTGCGCACGACTATCGCCAAACACGGCGGTAAAGGCGGCGGTAGCGATAAAGAGAAGCGCGGTAATGATCAGCGCTTCGTAGATGAGCGCGATCAGACGCACACGCAGGCGCACCGAAGGCAGGAGGACGAACGAGGGAGCCGGCGACAAGGGCAGGCGCTCTCAGGGCGTCGGGGTTGGCCGCTCGGTCGTTTCGCCAGTCCCGGTCTCGGGGCGCGATGTCGACTCCGGCGTGGCTTCTGAGGGTGCGCTCTCGGGCGAGGTCGACGCGGCTTCCGCGGGGACTTGTTGGGCTTCCTGGGACTCCGTCCATTGCTTGATCACTGCGTTACGCTGTTCCGGCGTCAGTTTTGAGAGCGCCCGATAACGGGCCCGCGCGGCTTCGCGCTGCTTGGGAGTGAGTTTGGCCCACTCGCTCATTCGCTCTTGCACGCGTTTTTGTTCTTCCGGTTTGAGCTTGGAATATCGATCGGCGAGTGCAACCCAGCGCTTGCGCTGATCAGCGGCGAAGTTCTGCCATTCGGCTTGAAGCGGAGCCAACACTCCCCGCTGTGCGGGCGTCAGCTCGTTCCAGGCGGGCCGAATCGGCGGCTGGGCCGCCAGTCCGGCGAGGGGCAGGCACAGCCACAGTGCAATGAACAGCGCTGCTAGCGTGCTGTGTCGGAGATTCGTAGCAGAAGCACCCGTCGCTGCGACCAGCCTGTCGAGTGACAGCCGCATCGAAATCGGCGCCAGACGCGAAGGAAACCGCAGCCAGGTTGGGCATCTGACGAGGATTTCCGACAAAGGATGGCGTCGATTACCGGCGCTTTCATGGCACGAATCTGCGGCACCGGACACTAGCGGTTTAGCCATGCATCGAGGCCCTTGTCGAGGTACGCATCGATCGGCAGGTCGCCGGAGAGCAGTTTTGCATCGATGTCCAAGGGATCCTCGTGGTGCAGTTGCTGCCAGTACACCATGCCGCTGATGGCCGCGATCAGTGCGGCAATCGACACCAGACGACGCAGCGGGAGCGGACTTCCCCTGTCGATCGTGGCCGTGGGATTCCTGTTCCCGGCGATCGCCCACGCCGGCTGCGTTCGGGAGGCAAGGCGTTCGAGGACAGATTCGCGTGCCGAACTCAGGTGCGCCAACGTGGGTTGATCGATATGAGTCAGCCCTCGATCCAAGTGCTGCGCGATCCGCCGTGCAAAATCGTCTTCACCTGTGCTCATGGTTCGAATCCCTTGCTCTTGAGAAAGGCGGCAATAGCATGAGTTGCCCGGGAGCAATGCGTCTTCACGCTGCCCGGCGAGCATCCCATGGCTTCGGCTGCCTCTGCGACATCCAGTTCCTCCCAGTAACGCAGCAAAAAGGCCTGGCGTTGACGTAGGGGTAGACTTTTGATTGCTTCCTCAATTAAACCAACCGTTTGCGCCTGCTCAAAAGCCCCTGCGGGCGAACTGGCGATGGCCCGATTGTCATCGACTACGAGTGTGTCGAGCGGATCTGAATCATCGTCTTCCGATGCCGAGCCCTTGAGTGCCGACAGCGGTGACGACCAGAATGCGCGAACCTTCTGCCGACGATAGTGATCCCTGATCGCGTTCTGGAGGATCTTCTGAAACAGCAAAGGATGTTCTGCAGGCGGGCGATCAGCGTATTTCTCCGCAAGCTTGAGCATCGCGTCCTGGACGATGTCCAGGGCGACGTGCGGATCCCTCACGGCGAACAGCGCCTGCTTGTACGCTCGCCTCTCCACCTCGGCGAGAAAATCCGACAATTCCTTGCGGGTAGCCAGTCTGGATGCCTTTTTTGCGCTTCGCGGCCGAGACGCTGTGGAGGGGACCGGTTGGTATTCCTCGGTTGCGGCGCGAGGATCTTAGCAAATGGCTTGAATCGAG
>JBIKKL010000626.1:0-3235 GCA_044360365.1 Burkholderiales bacterium
CCAGGCCGTCATGGTCCACGGCAGGATGTTGTTGACCATCGCCTGCACCCCTAGCAGCCTGTCGGACTTGATTTCACGACTGCGACGGGAGTGCTTTTCGTGCAGGGCTAGAAGGCCGACGCAGCCGATATCGAGAATATCGGCAAGGCGGCCGACACCGCCCTGCGCGAAAAGCGCCCCGTCCCTTCGGGTTGTGTCCAGAACGAGCGCATGCGCTGTTGCTCGGTTTGCCAATATTCGCGATATTGGACTGCACCGAGCGCCTAGCCTGCGATCGTTCTGGACACAACGCAGCGCGCGAAATCAAGTCCGACAGGCTGCTAGGCGCGGCCACGGGTACTGGCGGGACAGAAGGCGCGTGCCACACAGACGAAGTATCGTCGCCAGCAGCGCAAAGCCGATGACGAAGCGCATCGCCGTCATGGTGACGGGCGGTATCGTCTGCACCGCGATTTTTGCGAGGTTGTAGGACACCCCCCACAGCAACGCCAGCAGGCCGAGGAGGGCGTAGTCGGCGGGAGCGTGGCGACGCATCGTCGGGAAAAAAGGATGGGCAGCGCTGCGACGCCGGACAGACGCTGCAGCGCTGCTGTCAGAGGGCTATAGAGCGGACTCGCTGCCCAGGATGACCGTGACCTGGCTGGAGAGCACCCCGCCGTTGCCGTGGGCCAGCGCGACATCGCAGTTCGGGATCTGCGCCGCCCCGCGTTCGCCGCGGAGCTGGCGTACCGCCTCGATCAGAAGGTAGATGCCGTACATGCCGGGATGACAATACGACAGGCCGCCGCCGTTGGTATTGACGGCGAGCTTGCCTCCCGGCGCGATTGCGCCGTTGGAGACGAACCGGCCGCCTTCGCCCTTCGGACAAAAGCCGAGGTCTTCCAGGAACAGGATCGGGTTGATCGTGAACGCATCGTAGAGCTCCACAGCCTTCACGTCGGACGGCTTCAGGCCGGCCATCTGGAAAGCCTGTGGCCCCGACCAGGCGGCGCCCGACACGGTGAGATCGGCCATGTTGGAGATGCTGTTGTGACTGAAGTACTCGCCGCAGCCCAGCACGTATGCCGGCTTCTTCTTCAGCGATTTTGCACGCTCGGCCGAAACCATGATGAGTGCGCCACCGCCGTCGCTCACGAGACAGCAGTCGCGTACGGTGAAGGGGTAGCTCACCATGCGTGCGTTCATCACGCCTTCGATGGTCAGCGGCTCTTTCTCCCACGCCTGCGGATTCATCAACGCCCATTTGCGGGCGGAGACGGCCACTTCGGCGAGCTGTTCGCGCGTCGTGCCGTATTGATGCATGTGGCGCGATGCCGCCAGCGCGTAGGCGGCTGCCGGCAGAAACGGTTTGTATACCGATTCGTAGGGATTGAACTCGCGCGGGCTCGAGTTGACGCGCGAAAGCGTGCGCTGCGTGCTGCCGTAGGTGATGAGCGCGACTTCGCATAAGCCGTTCTGGATCGCAGCGTGCGCATGCGCCACGTGCGATTCGAACGACGAGCCGCCGATCATCGTGTTGTCGGCATACTTCGGAACGATGCCCAGATATTCCCGCAGGTACAGCGTCGGGCTGCGCGCTTGCGTCGTCGCGGCGAAGATGCCGTCGATGTCGGAGAGCTTCAGTCCGCAATCATCCAGTGCACGGCGCGTGGCCTGCGCCATCAGATCGATCGGGCTCGTGTTGGGGGCCACGGCATGCAGGTCCGATTCGGCAGCGCCGACGATGGCGGTTGCGCCTCGCTTCAATCCTTTCATTTTGCGCCCTCCGCCGGCACGAATACGGGATAGGGCGGCTGCTTTTCGTCGCCCGGATGCATGCGGCACTTCACGCGCATGCCGATCTTCACGGCCATGGGATCGATATCCTCGACCCGGCTCATCATGCGAAAGCCTTCATCGACGTCGATCAGCGCGACGTTGTACGTGGGCGCGTCCTTCGCATGCACGACCGTGGTCGCGTGGACCGTGCCGAGCCCCTTGCTCACGCGCCATTCGAGATTGGGGCTGCCCGAGACCGGCGCGATCACCCGCGGGAAGAACACCGGCTTGTTGTCGTCGGTGCAAAGCTGATAAGCGAGTTCGCCTCGCTTGCAGTACTCGATGTACGTCCCGTAGGGGGACTTCTGCATCTTCTCGTCCAACGCTGGCCTCCTTCATCGAACCGATCTTCATCCCGGCCGACGGTCTCGGCGCGGCGATGCTCCTGCGTGTGCGTCGGGCCGATCGTTAACCGACGCGCTGTGTCTTAATCCGGCTTCATCCCTGCGGCACGCACGACCTTACCCCACTTGTCGGCTTCGCTGCGAATGAATTCGGCGAATTCCGACGGCGTATTGCCGACGGCTTCCGAGCCCATCGTGGCGAACTTGTCGACGACGTCCTTGCTCTTGAGGACCTGAGATGCCTCGCCGTGCAGGCGCGTGACGATGTCGCCGGGTGTTTTGGCGGGCGCGAGCAGGCCGTACCAGCCGGTCGCCCGATAGCCGGGAAGCCCGGCTTCATCCATGGTCGGCACCTCCGGGAGCGCTGGCGTGCGGCGCGCCCCCGTGACCGCGAGGGGGCGCATCTTGCCCGCCCGAATGTGCGGCAGCACAATCAGTGCGTTCTCGAATGAGAGGCCCACTTCGCCGCTGATGAGTGCTATCAGTGCGGGCGCGCCACCCTTGTAGGGGATATGGGTCATCTTCACGCCGGCCATGAGCTTGAACAGTTCGCCCGACAGATGTGTGATCGTGCCGTTCCCCGAGCTTGCATACGTCAATGCATCCGGACGGCTCTTGGCGAGCGCGATGAATGCCTTGACCGACTTCGCAGGAATGCTCGGATGCAGCACCATGATGTTCGTGTTCGACACCGCCTGCGTGATGGGCGCGAAGTCGCGCAGCGTGTCATAGGGGATCCTGGCGAGCAGGTGCTGGCTGACGGTGAGGCCGCCGATGGTGCCCATGAGCAGGGTGTAGCCGTCGGCAGGTGCCTTGGCGACCTGTTCGGTGGCGAGCACCCCGCCTGCGCCGGGACGATTGTCGACGACGAAGGTCTGGCCCATGCGCTCGGTGAGCTTTTGCCCGACGAGACGGGCGACGATGTCGGTGGGCCCGCCGGCGGCGAAGCCGACAACGATGCGTACGCTCTTCGCGGGATAGGCCTGGGCGGCGACATCGGGGGATCGGATCGTTCCCGCGGTGGCGATCAGAATCCCCATGAAGGCAAGTGCCGGGCGAAACGTCCTCGTCAT